>DASWSY010000228.1:0-1943 GCA_036402415.1 Rhizobacter sp.
ACCTGGAAGCCGATCGTCACCGAGTGGTCGGTGCCGGGGATCTTCACTTCGCTGCCGGACACGTCGAGCAACTTGACCTGCGGGCGCACGACCTTGGTCGAGCCGCGGCGCTTCGGGTCGATCACGACCAGGGTCGACAGACCCGTGATCTCGTCGACCTGCTTGGCGACCGTCACGCCCTCTTCCACGTTCTCGAACTTCGCCTTGCCGGCGAATTCCGTGATGATGGGTCGGGTCAGCGGGTCCCAGTTCGCGAGCACCGTGCCAGCCTTGATGGCCTGGTCGGGCTTGATGTTGAGCACCGCACCGTACGGCACCTTGTGGCGCTCGCGCTCGCGGCCGTGCTGGTCGGAGATGATGATTTCGCCGGAACGCGAGATCACCACCAGGTCGCCCTTGCCGTTCGTCACGTAGCGCATGGTGGCGTTGAAGCCGACGTTGCCGTCGGACTTCGCGTCCACGCTCGAGGCCACCGCCGCACGCGACGCCGCACCACCGATGTGGAAGGTGCGCATCGTCAGCTGCGTGCCCGGTTCACCGATCGACTGCGCAGCGATCACACCGACGGCTTCGCCGCGGTTGACCACGCCGCCGCGGCCGAGGTCACGGCCGTAGCACTTGGCGCACAGGCCAAAACGCGTGTCGCAGGTCAGCGCGGTGCGGACCTTGATCTCGTCCACACCCGCCGCTTCCAGCTCGTCCAGCGTGTCTTCGTCCAGCATGCGGCCCGGCTCGACCAGCTGGGCGCCGGTTTCCGGGTGCTGCACTTCGATCGCGGTCACGCGGCCGAGCACACGGTCGCGCAGCGATTCGATGACTTCACCGCCCTCGACCAGCGCGCGCATGTTCATGCCGTTCTGGGTGCCGCAGTCGTCTTCGGTGACCACCAGATCCTGCGTCACGTCAACGAGACGACGGGTCAGGTAGCCCGAGTTCGCGGTCTTCAGCGCCGTGTCCGCGAGGCCCTTGCGAGCGCCGTGGGTGGAGATGAAGTACTGCAACACGTTCAGGCCTTCACGGAAGTTCGCCGTGATGGGCGTCTCGATGATCGAGCCGTCCGGCTTGGCCATCAGGCCGCGCATGCCGGCCAGCTGGCGGATCTGCGCAGCGCTACCGCGAGCACCCGAGTCGGCCATCATGTAGATGGAGTTGAACGACTCCTGGTCCACCTGCTTGCCGTGGCGATCCGTGGTCTTCTGCTTCGACAGCTGCGACATCATGACCTTGCCGACTTCGTCGCCAGTCTTGCCCCAGATGTCGACCACCTTGTTGTAGCGCTCGCCAGCGGTCACGAGACCCGAGACGTACTGTTGCTCGATCTCCTTCACTTCCTTCTCGGCGCGCTCGATCAGCGTGTGCTTTTCCTTCGGCACCAGCATGTCGTCGATCGCGATCGAGATGCCGGCGCGGGTGGCCAGGCGGAAGCCCGACTGCAGCAGCTTGTCGGCGAACACGACCGTTTCCTTCAGACCGCACTTGCGGAACGAGGTGTTGATCAGGCGCGAGATTTCCTTCTTCTTCAGCGCCTTGTTGATGTTCGAGAACGGCAGGCCCTTCGGCAGGATCTCGGACAGCAAGGCACGGCCCACGGTGGTGTCGACTAGCTTGGTCTCGGGCGTGAATTCGCCCGTGGCCTTGTTCTTGACCCACTCGGTCAGGCGCACGCTGATCTTGGCGGTGATCTCGACCTGGCCGTTGTCGAGTGCGCGCTGCACTTCGACCACGTCGGAGAAGATGATGCCTTCGCCCTTGCCGTTGATGCGTTCGCGGGTGGCGTAGTACAGGCCCAGCACCACGTCTTGCGACGGCACGATCGACGGTTCGCCGTTGGCCGGGAACAGCACGTTGTTGGAGGCCAGCATCAGCGTGCGGGCTTCCATCTGCGCTTCGATCGACAGCGGCACGTGGACAGCCATCTGGTCGCCGTCGAAGTCGGCGTTGAA
>DASWSY010000229.1:0-2266 GCA_036402415.1 Rhizobacter sp.
GGCACGTAGTCGGTCGCGCCTTCGGCCAAGCAGTGTTCGGCCCAATGCGGGTCAGAGTTGCCGCTGACGAAGACAAAGGGCACGCTTGGGCGCTGCTGCCGCGCAAGCTGCAGTGCCTGCAGCCCGTCGATGCCGGGCACCCGGTTGTCGGACAGGATGAGGTCGACGCGCCTGCTGGCCATCGCCTCGTGGAAGGCCTCCGCAGTGGCGGCGACCGTCCACACCGGGTTGGACTCGTGCCGCGCAACCTCGCGCTGCACGAGGTCGGCGTCCAGGGCATCGTCCTCGAGGTGCAGGATGTGCATGTGAGGTTCCAAGGCTGACGGCTGGGCGCAAGACCCGGGCGGCGCATCTTAGCGAGTGGTCGGTGTTGCCGTGGCGCGCCGCGCCGAGCCCGTAGTCTGGCTCGGGTTATCGGCGGCGGGGCTGTGTGGCGGTGGGCCCTGTCGCACCGGAGGGCGTGAGGGACAAACCCAGGGCCCCAAGTCTAGGAAGGCGCGAATCGATCCACCGCGTCGGTGATCAGCCCATCGATGCCGGCGGCCAGCAGGCGCTCGGCATCGGCCGCTTCGTTGACGGTGTAGCTCAGCACGCGCAGGCCGCGGGCGTGGGCCTGGGCGATGGCCCCGGCGTCGAGCACCCGGTGGTTGGCCACGATGGCGATGCAGTCGAGCGCCAGCGCTTCGGCGAGCCAACCGTCGCGCAGGCTGTCGAGCAGCAGCGCACGGGGCAGTGCGGGGCGTGCGGCGCGGGCGGCGGCGAGGGCATCGGGCTGGAAGGAACTCAGCAGCGGCTTCACCGGCTCGTCGGCCCACAGCGCGTCGGCGTGTTCGGCCACCACGCGCCCGGTCTCATCGTTGTGGCCCGGGGTCGGCTTGATCTCGATGTTGAGGGCGAAGCGGTTGCGCAGGCAGTAGGCCGCGATCGCGTCGAGGGTGGGCAAGGGCTCGCCCGCGTAGCCGCGGCTGTGCCAGCCGCCCGCGTCCAGCCGCGACAGCGCCGACCAGGGGCGATCGGCCGCCAGGCCTTCTTCCGGCGTGGTGCGCTGCAGGGTGGCGTCGTGCAGCAGGAAGGGCACGCCGTCCGCGGAGAGCTTCACGTCGCACTCGAAGGCGCGGTAGCCGTGCGACGCGCCGAGGCGAAACGCGGCCAGCGTGTTCTCGGGCGCGAGCTTGCCGGCGCCTCGGTGGGCGATCCACAAGGGGTAGGGCCAGGGCGTGGTCATGCGGCGTCGACACGTTGTTGCGTAGACGGGTCGAACCAGTGCACCTGGCCGGCCGGGACGTGCAACGACAGGCTGCTGCCGGCTTCCGGCGCAGCCGCGGTGCCGTCCTGCCGCAGCGTGAAGGCCTGGTGGCCGAGCAGCCCGTGCACCAGGCGTTCGGCGCCCAGCATCTCGACCAGCTCCACCTTGAGCAGCCAGCCCGTGCCGGCGGCGCTCGCGTGTTCGGGCCGCAGCCCGAGGATCAGCTCGCCCTGCCGTGGCGCGGCGGCGGGAAGCGGCAGGCTCAGGCCGTCGACCTGGAAGCTCTGGCCTTCCACGCGGCCGGGGATGAGGTTCATCGGCGGCGAGCCGATGAAGCCCGCGACGAAGGTGGTGGCCGGGCGGGCATACACCTCTTCCGGCGTGCCGAACTGCTCCATGCGCCCGGCATTCATCACCATCATGCGCTGCGCGAGCGTCATCGCCTCGACCTGGTCATGCGTGACGAAGAGCGAAGTCACACCCAGTTCGGCGTGTAGCTTGCGAATCTCGATGCGCGTCTGCGAGCGCAGCTTGGCGTCGAGGTTGGACAGCGGCTCGTCGAAGAGAAACACCTGGGGCTGTCGCACGATGGCCCGGCCCATCGCCACCCGCTGGCGCTGGCCGCCCGACAGCTCGCGCGGCTTGCGCGCGAGATAGGGCGCAAGCTGCAGGATGGCCGCGGCCTTGTCGACGCGCGTCTTGATCTCGGCCTTGGGCACGCCGGCGATCTTGAGGCCGTAGGCCATGTTGTCGAACACCGTCATGTGCGGGTAGAGCGCGTAGTTCTGGAACACCATCGCGATATCGCGTTCCGAGGGCTCGACGTCGTTGACCACGCGCCCGCCGATGGCGATCTCGCCGCCGGAGATTTCTTCCAGGCCGGCGACCATGCGCAAGAGCGTGCTCTTGCCGCAGCCTGACGGGCCCACGATGACGACGAACTCGCCGTCCGTGATCTCGGCGTCGACGCCGTGGATGACCTGGTTGGCCTTCGGCCCCTTGCCGTACTGCTTGACGACC
>DASWSY010000230.1:0-5138 GCA_036402415.1 Rhizobacter sp.
ACCGCCTCGCGCAGGGCCATGGTGAAGACGCTGCCACGCTCGGTGGCGAGCGACTGCTCGGCATCGCGCGCCGCGCTGATCGACAGGTGCTTCTCGCCGCCCGCCTGCGCCGGCCGGCCCGTGCCGGCCGGTGCCGGCACAGCTTGCGGCAGCGGGTAGAACTTCGCCACCGAATGCCTCACGCCCAGGCGCGGCAGCACGCCGGGGATCGAGCGGGTGGAGGTGCCGCTGTGGCAGGCGTCGACCAGCACCATCACCTGCCGGCTCGGGATGCGTGCGAGCAGGCCCGCGAGTTCGTCGTCGAGCAGCACGCCGTCGAGCGTGGCGCGGCCCTGCCGCCGCGCATGCGCCATGTCGTGCAAGGTCCAGGCTTCGTCGAGGCCGTCGTCCTCGTCGCCGTCGTCGTCGGGCAGTTGCGTGCCGTGGCCGCTGTAGTAGACGAGCACCCGGTCGCCGGGCGACACGCCCTCCACCAGCCAGTGCTGCAGGGTCTCGCGCACCGCGGCCAGCGTGGCCTGCCGGTTCAGCAGCACCTTCGTCGCCGCCGGCTTGAAGCCCAGGCTCTCGGCCACGTCCTGCATCACGCCGATGTCGAGCTCGATGCCGGGCAGGTCGGCGCCCATCGTGGTGTCGCGGTACTGGCCCACGCCGATCAGCAGGGCGCGGTCTTCGGCCCGCGCCACGGTGGCACAGAGCAGGAGCAGCAGGGTCGCGAACAGGCGGTGCATGCCGTCGTTTATCGCGCAGGGCGGCGGATCGTGGCGGTGACCTTGGTCAGCTTGCGGCGCGTGCAACAAGTCGCACCATGGCCTCGTGCATGCGCTTGGCCACGCCCGCCTGCGGCAAGATCGAACCGTGAACTTCCTCGCCCGCTTCATTCCCGCGCTCGCCGTCCTGGCCCTGGCCACGCCCGCCTGCGCCTTCGAACTCGTCACCGCCGACGAAGCCAAGCGCGACGCCGCCGCGCCGGCCTACGTCACCAAGACGCTGCCCGTGCCCGGTGCGCCCAGCATCGAGCTGCTCTCGCCCGACGTGAAACGCCCGCTGACCGGCGCCGTCAACATCGTCGTGCGCTGGTCGGCGAACGACGGCGCGAGCATCGACCCGTCGACCTTCCGCGTGCTCTACGGCCGCCTGCGGCTCGACGTGACCGAGCGCCTGGCCGCGCACGCCAGGGTCACGCCCAGCGGCGTGGAAGCGCCCAACGCGAGCCTGCCCGAAGGCAGCCACCGGCTGCTGATCCAGGTGGCCGACACGCTCAAGCGCGTGGGCCGGCACGAGGTGATATTCGAGGTGGCACCGGCCAAATGAGGGCCCCTGGGGGATCGGTTGCGGTCCTGCGCAACCGAGGGGTCGTCATCCCGCCAAGGCGTCGTCCAGCACCTCGATCCAGTGCCGCACCGGCGTCGCCGTGCCCGTCTGCAGGTGCTGGATGCAGCCGATGTTGGCCGAGATGATCGCCTCGGGTTGCGCCGCCTGCAGGTGGCCGAGCTTGCGGTCGCGCAGCTTGGTGGCGAGCTCGGGCTGCAGCACCGAGTAGGTGCCGGCCGAGCCGCAGCACAGGTGGCTCTCGGCGCCGGCGAGCGTCACCTCGTAGCCGAGTGCGGCCAGGTGCTCTTCCACGCCGCCGCGCAGTTGCTGCCCGTGCTGCAGCGTGCACGGCGGGTGGAACACGAGGCGCCGCGCGCGGGGCTTGCGCAGCTTGGTCTTCAGGCGCGGGGCGATGTCGGCGAGCAGCTCGCTCAGGTCCTTCGTGAGCTCGCTGATGCGCGCGGCCTTGTCGGCATAGGCAGGGTCGCCGGCCAGGGCGTGGCCGTAGTCCTTCACCGTCACGCCGCAGCCCGAGGCGTTCATCACGATCGCCTCGACCTTGCCCGAGACCACCAGCGGCCACCAGGCGTCGATGTTGCGGCGCATGTCGTCGCGCCCGCCTTCCACGTCGGCCAGGTGGGTGCGGATGGCGCCGCAGCAACCGGCGTCGTCGGCCACCAGGGTCTGGATGCCGGCGGCGTCGAGCACGCGTGCGGTGGCGCTGTTGATGTTGGGCATCATCGCCGGCTGCACGCAGCCCATCAGCATCAGCACCTTGCGCGCATGCTCGCGCGTGGGCCACTGGTGCGCGCGCGCGTTCGCCTTCGACGGCACCTTGGCCTTGAGCGATTCCGGCAGCAGCGGCCGCACCATCTGGCCGAGCTTCATCGCCGGACCGAAGAGCGGCGAGGGCAGGCCCTCTTTGAGCAGCCAGCGCACCGCCTTCTCTTTCGGCGGGCGTGGCACACGCTCCTCGACGATCTTGCGGCCGATGTCGACGAGCCGGCCGTACTGCACGCCCGAGGGGCACGTGCTCTCGCAGTTGCGGCAGGTGAGGCAGCGATCCAGGTGGAGCTGCGTGCTCTGCGTGACCGGCTCGCCTTCGAGCACCTGCTTCATCAGGTAGATGCGCCCACGCGGGCCGTCGAGCTCGTCGCCCAGCAGTTGGTAGGTGGGGCAGGTGGCGGTGCAGAAGCCGCAGTGCACGCACTTGCGCAGGATGGCTTCGGCGGCATCGCCGTCGGGCGTGCCCTTGAATTCAGGAGCGAGCTTTGTTTGCATCAGAGCTCAGGGTACAGCCGGCCGCGGTTGAACACACGATCAGGGTCGAATGATTTCTTCAGCTCGCGGTGGATGCGGTCGAGCGGCGGCTTGAGCGGCGCGAACACGCCCGCCTGCTTGTGCTGCGACATGAAGAGCGTGGCATGCCCGCCCGCGCGCAGCGCGGCCTCGCGCACCTTGGCGCCCGAGGCCGAGGTGCACAGCCAGCGCTGCGCGCCGTGCCACTCGATGAGCTGCTCGCCCGGCAGGATCAGCGGGCGCGCGGTGGGTGGCAGCGACACCCGCCACAGCGAGACCGTGCCGCCGCCCACCGCCGCCTGGGCCTTGGTGAAATATTCGTCGGTGTGGTTGCGCAGGCCGTCCCAGAACGGGCTCGCGAGCGACGGGTCGATGACGTCGCCGCCCATGGTGGCCATCGCCGCCTGCACGGCGGCAAGCGCGCCGCGCAGGCGCACGAGCAGCGTGCCGTCCCACCAGGCGCTGGCATTGAGCGGCAGCGGCTGCGCGCCCCAGAGGTTGATCTGGTCGAGCGCGGCCACCTGGTCCATCTGGAAGCGCAGCGTGGCGGTGGCCGGCGCAATGGGCAGCACCTTGAGCGAGACCTCGAGGATCACGCCCAGCGTGCCCATCGAGCCCGCGAGCAGGCGCGAGACGTCGTAGCCGGCCACGTTCTTCATCACCTGGCCGCCGAAGCTCAACACCTCGCCACGGCCGTTGAGCAGGGACGCGCCGAGCACGTAGTCGCGCACCGCGCCCACCGAGGCACGCGAGGGCCCCGAGAGCCCCGCGGCCACCATGCCGCCCACCGTGCCGCCGGCCATGAAGTGCGGCGGCTCGAAGGGCAGGCACTGGCCGCGTTCGGCGAGCGCCGCCTCCAGTTCCGCAAGCGGCGTGCCGGCACGTGCGGTGACCACGAGTTCGCTCGGCTCGTAGCTGGAGATGCCGCGCAGCTCGCGCAGGTGCAGCGGCTCGCCCTGTGCGGCCTCGCCGTAGAAGCTCTTGGTGCCTCCACCACGGATGTCGAGGTGCCGGCCCTCGCTGCGGGCGGCGTTCACCTGGTCGACCAGGTGCTGCAGGGTGGGGTCGTGGTCGTTCATGTCGGAGGCGTATTCTCGTCGCACCGCCCCACCCCACAGGAAAGTACCCTCGATGAAGAAGCCGCCGAGCCGCCCCACCCCGCAGTCGTGGCGCCCGCTGGACCCCGACTACGCCAACCGGGCCGGCTACGACGCGCGCTTTCTCGACGTGCCGGTGCCCGCCCCGCGGCTCAAGCCGCCGGCGAAGGCGCTGGCCACCGCGCCGGTGCTGCCTTACCAGCACTTCAGCATCCTGCTGCACCCGGCGCGCAAGCTCGCCTTCTGGACCGCGGTCAACATCGACGGCGCGCGCGAGCGCCACCTGGGCGAGCGCCGGCCCGACGAGTGGTGGTTCGACGAGCGCGCGCCCGACCTGCAGGTGGGCGGCCGGTTCTACGCCGGCTCGGGCTTCCAGCGCGGCCACCTGGTGCGCCGGCTCGACCCCGCCTGGGGCGACAGCGACGAGGCCTCCGGCCGCGGCGAGGCCGACACCTTCCACTGGAGCAACTGCTCGCCGCAGATGCCGCAGCTCAACACCCAGTGGTGGCTGGAGGTCGAGAACCACGTGCTGCAGACGGCGAACGCGCGCGACCTCAAGGTCTCCGTCTTCTCGGGTTGCGTGTTCACCGACGCCGACCCCGTCTACCGGGGCGTGCGCATCCCGCTCGCCTTCTGGAAGGTCGCCGCGTGGACGGTGACCGTGCAGCGCCAGCCCGCGCTGCGATCGCTCGCCTTCCTGGTCAAGCAGGACGAAGCCGTGGCCGCGCTGCTGCGCAAACGCGGCGTGCAGCCGTTGGCGGTGGACTTCGGCGACCTGCCCGAGCGCATCCAGGGCTACCAGACCACGGTGGCCGAGCTGCAGCGGCTCACGCACTGCCAGTTCGGCGAACTGGCGTCGCCCGAGGTCGACGTCTACGCGCGCCGGCGCAGCACGCGCCTCGCGCCGCAGGTGTTCAACGCCATCGACACCTACCGCCGCCTGGGCCGGCCGGCAGACCTCATCACCGCATAGCCCCAGCGATTCGTCAACTTTTGTTGACGGCCCTTCATGCGTCAACAATCATTGACGCATGGACCTCGCTCGACAGCTCCCCCACCCGGCCGACGTGGCCGAAGCACTGGCCGCGGTGGTGGCCCTGCGCCAGTTCGCCGACCACTACGAGGAGCGCGCCGTGACCCTGGCGCTGCGCCAAGGCTGGTCGTGGGCGCAGATCGCCGAAGCGCTCGGGGTCACCAAGCAGGCGGCGCATCGACGCCTGTCGCATCTCAACCGCTGATCCGTCCGAGGAAGGACCCACCATGTTCGACACGCTCAAGGTCCGTCTGCAGGACATGCGCACGCTCGCCCGGCTGTGCACGGCGGCGGAGCGCCTCGCCCGGGCGGAGCCCGGGTCGGAGCACCTGGTGCTCGCGTCGCTCGACCTGCCCGACGGCAGCGCGCAGGCCGCCTTCGCCCAACTGGGGCTGAGC
>DASWSY010000231.1:0-10519 GCA_036402415.1 Rhizobacter sp.
CAGTGCGTCGAGCGGGTCGGCGACGTAGGCGATCGCGGTGCCGCGCAGGGCGGCCTGTGCCGCGGGCTGGGTAGCGATCTGTTGGCGCGTCCAATAGGGCTTGCGCGTGGCGAGGTCGGCCGGTGCGCTGTGCAAGGGAATGCGGAAGTTGCCACCCGCCACGCGCCGTGCCTCGACCAGCGGCTCGAAGTAGCCGGTGACGAGTCCGTCCGGCGCCGCTTCGTGCGATTCGACGCGCCAGGGCTGCAATCGCTGGCGCAACCAGGCACGCGCCGAGGCGTCGGAGGCTGGCGCGGCGCTGCGGGCGTCGGCGCAGAGGCGGGCCCACTCCGGCGGCGGGCGGTCGCAGCCACGTTGCAGCGCCGGCCACCACTCCATCAGCGTGTCGGCTTCCCAGCCGGGCAGATCCGACCAGTCGGCCTGCACCCAGCGCGAGCGTGTGCGTTGCATCACCACTGCCGGCGCGGCCGGTGCGGGTTTGTCGGCTACCGGCGGCAGAGGTGCCGGCGGCGGGCTGGGGGGCGCGCTCACGCAGGCGGCGAGCACTCCTAGAATCGCCGCCGCCACATACGGCCGCAAGCGGAACGGAATCGTCATCATGGGTTTGTTGTTGCTCGAAGCGCTGGCCGCGCTCGTGGTGCTGGTGCTGATCGTGTGGTGGACCATGTTCTCGGGCCGCAAGGGCGGCGAGCGTGAGGACGAGGGCGGCGGGGGCGACGGCCCGGACCGCGATGAGAGCTAGGCACGCTCCAAGGGTTCAGCCACCGCCGTCGAGGTCGATGTGCTGGTCCATGTCGAGCGCCGGCTGATCGACGCGCGGCGTGCCCACCACGCGTGCCGGCACGCCCACCACCGTCTTGTGCGGCGGCACCTCGTCGAGCACCACGCTGCCGGCGCCCACCTTGGCGCCTTCACCGATGCGGATGTTGCCCAGCACCTTGGCACCCGCGCTCAGCAGCACGCCACGGCCGATCTTGGGGTGGCGGTCGCCGGTTTCCTTGCCGGTGCCGCCGAGCGTCACGCCTTGCAGGATGGAGACGTTGTCGCCCACCACCGCCGTCTCACCGATCACGACACCGGTGCCGTGGTCGATGAACACGCCACCGCCCACCACGGCCGCCGGATGGATGTCGACCGCGAACACTTCGGAGGCACGGCCTTGCAGGCACTGAGCGAACGCCCGGCGCTGGCAGCCCCAGTACCAATGTGCAATGCGGTGCGTTTGCAGCGCGTGGAAGCCCTTGTGGTTGAGAAAAGGGTTCACGCTCGATCCGGCCGCGGGGTCGCGTTCGGCGATGGCCGCGAGGTCGGCGTGCGCGAGCCGGCCGATCTGCGGTTCGGCGCGCAGTGCGTCGACGAAGCCGTCACGCAATGCGTTGGCCGGCAACTCGGCGGTCGCCAACTTGCCGGCGAGCAGTGCGGCCAGGGCGGCGTCGAGCGAGTCGTGACCCAGGATGCAGGCGTGTAGCAGCCGCGCCAGCAGCGGCTCGGCCGCGGCGAGCTGCGCCGCGTCGGCGCGCAGCGCCTGCCAGAGGCGGTCGGCCGGGGTGCCCATGGTTCAGTGCAGCGTCGACGGGACCGAGAGCGAGAACTCGGGCACGGCCGCATCGAAAGGACGGGCCTCTTCGGTCATGCAGAAGAAGGTGCCGCGCATGCTGCCTTGCGGCGTGTGGATGCGCGTCCAGCTCGTGTACTCGAAACGTTCACCCGGCTTGAGCAGCGGCTGCTGCCCCACGACGGCGAGGCCGCGCACTTCCTCGACGTGGCCGCGCGCGTCGGTGATGACCCAGTGGCGCGCGACGAGCTGTGCGGTGATGTCGCCGGTGTTGACGATGCTGATCGTGTAGGCATAAGCGTGGACGCCATGTTCCGGGTCGGACTGTTCGGACAGGGGGCGCACGCTGACGCTGCAGGTGAATTCGGGCTTGGCCATCGGTCGATTCTAGGGAGCCTCCTAAAATCCCGCGCATGAGCACGCCGACCTATCGCATCGCCCCGAGCATCCTCTCTGCCGATTTCGCCCGCCTGGGCGAGGAGGTGCGCAACGTGATCGCGGCCGGCGCCGACTGGATCCACTTCGACGTGATGGACAACCATTACGTGCCGAACCTGACCTTCGGCCCGATGGTCTGCGAAGCCCTGCGCAAGCATTCCGCGAGGCCCGATGGCACCGCAGTGCCGATCGACGTGCACCTGATGGTGCAGCCGGTCGACTCCCTCGCGCAGGCCTTCTGCAAGGCCGGCGCCGATCTGGTGAGCTTCCATCCCGACGCCAGCACGCACGTGGACCGCACGCTGCAGCTCATCAAGGCCGAAGGCAAGCAGGCCGGGCTGGTCTTCAACCCGGCGACGCCGCTCGACGTGCTGGAGTGGGTGATCGACAAGGTCGACCTCATCCTCATCATGAGCGTGAACCCCGGCTTCGGCGGCCAGAGCTTCATCCCGAGCGCGCTGAAGAAGGTCGAGCAGGCGCGCAAGCTCATCGAGCGAAGCGGCCGCGACATCCGCCTGGAAGTCGATGGCGGCATCAAGGTCGACAACATCCGCCAGGTGGCCGACGCCGGTGCCGACACCTTCGTCGCCGGCAGCGCGATCTTCGGCAAGCCCGACTACAAGGGTGTGATCGACGCGATGCGCACGCAGCTCTCGGCGGCATGACGGGCCGCTGCGCCGGGCCGCCCCAAGCCAGGCCCGATCCCTTCGGGGGATCGCAGGGTGTACTCGCCGTGCGAGGGTCGGTCATCACCGCCGCCATCGTCGACCTCGACGGCACGATGGTCGACACGCTGGGTGATTTCGAGGTCGCCCTCAACGCGATGCTCGATGACCTGTCGCTCCCCGGCGTGAGCCGCGCCTTCATCGAGCACACCGTCGGCAAAGGTTCCGAGCACCTGATTCGCAGCACGCTGGCCCACGTCGGTGGAGAAGTCGCTGCCTTCGGCGCGGCCTGGGCACGCTACCAGCACCACTACCTGCGCATCAACGGCGATCACGCGGCCGTGTATGCCGGTGTGGACGAGGGCTTGCAGGCGCTCAAGGCCCGTGGCCTCAAGCTGGCCTGTCTGACGAACAAGCCCACCGCGTTTGCATTGCCGCTGCTCGAAAAGAAAGGTCTGGCCCGCTACTTCGCACAGGTGTTCGGCGGCGACGCGTTCGCGCGCAAGAAGCCCGACCCGCTGCCGCTCGTCAAGACCTGCGAAGCGCTGGGCGCCGAGCCCTCACGCACGCTGATGATCGGCGATTCGAGCAACGATGCGCGGGCCGCGCGTGCGGCGGGCTGCCCGGTGGTCCTGGTGAGCTATGGCTACAACCACGGCGAGCCTGTGCAGTCGGTCGACGCCGATGGCGTGATCGACCGGCTGGACCAACTGGTGGCGCAGGCCTGAATCAGCTGTTGGGCGGCGGTGCGACGGGCTTGCCCAGCAGCGCGTCCTTCAGCAGGTTGTCGGCAGGCGACTGGCCCAGCCAGATCTTCACGAGGGCCGAGAAGAATTCGGGCTCCTTGATCGGCTCGGCGGCCGGCTTGCCGTTCACGACGATGGTGGTGCCCACGCCGGGGACCCAATCCACCCAGAACGAGTCGCCTGCGTTGAGTTTCTTGATGCGGAAGAAGATGTCGCTCATCTTGAGCGTGCCCGCCACCGACTTGGAGAACTCGTCCTTCGGTGCGTTGTCTTCCATGCCGCGCGTGAAGAGCTTGCCCAGCTCGGAGGCATTGATTTCGCGCAGCATCACGATGTGCATGCGCTTCGGACCGGGCGCGCTGAGCACGGCTTCGGTGGTGCCGGCCTTGCGCGTGAGGTAGAGGCCGGCGGTATAGACCTTGAAGACGGCCTTGTAGCGCACGCCTGCGCCGTTGAGCACGAGCGTTGAGTTGCCGCTCTGCAGCGTGTTCTCGTACTTCACGCCCGCGACCTGGGTGGTGTCCGCGAGGGCGCTGCCCGCGGCAACCAAGGACACGGCAGTGGCGATGATGAGTTTGCGAATCACGGCGGACTCCGGACGTTTATCGCACGAGCGTGCGGAAAGTGGGATTGTCTCAAAACGTCACCGAAATGCGAGCGGCCCAGTTCACGGAAACCCGCGATTCGGGGGCCGGGTCCACCCTGCCTGCTACACTTTTTCCCATGTTCATCGCGCGCAAACAAACCAAGGGGTCGAACGACCGGGGAGCTTGGCCCTGGCGTCGCCAGCTCCCGTAGGTTGCGTTTGCCGCCGGCCGCGAGCGTGTTGTTGAGACGCTGCGCCTTCGGCTCCACCGGCTGCCCTGCACGGGCGCCGTCCGTCTGAACCTCGTCACACGCGGACCGTCTCTGTGTCCGCCGGGCCATTGGAGGGCCCTGAAGGTGATCACCGAACTCGAATTCAAGAGCCTTGCCGCCGAAGGCTTCAACCGCATTCCGCTGATGGCCGAGGCCTTCGCGGACCTCGAGACCCCGCTCTCGCTCTACCTCAAGCTGGCGTATGCCGCGGGCAGCGGAAGGCACAGCTTCCTGCTGGAGTCCGTCGTCGGCGGCGAGCGCTTCGGACGCTATTCGTTCATCGGCCTACCGGCGCGCACGCTGCTGCGCGCCACGGGCTTTCGCACCGAGGTCGTCACCAACGGCCAGGTGGTCGAGACGAACGAGGGCAACCCGCTCGACTTCATCGCCGAATACCAGAAGCGTTTCAAGGTGGCGCTGCGCCCGGGCCTGCCGCGTTTCTGTGGTGGGCTGGCCGGCTACTTCGGCTACGACGCCGTGCGCTACATCGAGCACAAGCTCGCCAAGACCGAGAAGCCGGGCGGCATCGACACGCCTGACGTGCTGCTGCTGCAGTGCGAAGAGCTGGCCGTGATCGACAACCTGTCGGGCCGCCTCTATCTCATCGTCTACGCGGATCCCTCCCAGCCCGAGGCTTATTTCCGCGGCAAGCGGCGCCTGGCCGAGCTGTCCGACAAGCTGAAGTACAGCGTGACCGCGCCGCCGGTGAAGCGCGGCACCTCCCATGCGGTGGAGCGTGAGTTCTCGAAGGAGGACTACCTCGCGGCCGTGCTCAAGTCCAAGGACTACATTGCCGCCGGCGACATGATGCAGGTGCAGGTCGGCCAGCGGCTGAAGAAGCGCTACACCGAATCGCCGCTCAGCCTGTACCGCGCGCTGCGCTCGCTGAACCCGTCGCCCTACATGTATTTCTACGACATGGGCGACTTCCAGATCGTCGGTGCCTCGCCCGAGATCCTGGTGCGCCAGGAGCACACGCCGGAAGGCCAGAAGGTCACGATCCGCCCGCTCGCCGGCACCCGCCCGCGCGGCGCGACGCCCGAGCAGGACAAGGCGCTCGAAGTGGAGCTGAGCAACGACCCGAAGGAGCGCGCCGAGCACGTGATGCTGATCGACCTGGCGCGCAACGACATTGGCCGCATCGCCAAGACCGGCAGCGTGAAGGTGACCGATGCCTTCGTGATCGAGCGCTACTCGCACGTGATGCACATCGTGAGTAACGTCGAAGGCATCCTGAAGGACGGCATGAGCAACCTCGACGTGCTGAAGGCCACCTTCCCGGCCGGCACGCTGACCGGTGCGCCGAAGGTGCGCGCGATGGAGATCATCGACGAGCTCGAGCCGGTGAAGCGCGGCATCTACGGCGGTGCCTGCGGCTACCTCAGCTTCGCCGGCGACATGGACGTGGCGATTGCCATCCGCACCGGCATCGTCAAGGACAACACGCTGTACGTGCAGGCCGCGGCGGGCGTCGTGGCCGACTCCGTGCCGGAGCTCGAATGGAAGGAAACCGAGGCGAAGGCGCGCGCGCTCCTTCGTGCTGCCGAACTCGTCGAGGAGGGCTTCTGACATGCTGCTCATGATCGACAACTACGACAGCTTCACCTTCAACCTGGTGCAGTACTTCGCCGAACTGGGTGAAGACGTGCGCGTGTTCCGCAACGACGAGATCACGCTCGAAGGCATCAGCGAACTGAAGCCCGATCGGCTGGTGCTGTCGCCCGGCCCGTGTTCGCCTGCCGAAGCCGGGATCTGCGTGAGCGCGATCCAGCACTTCACCGGCAAGCTGCCCATCCTCGGTGTGTGCCTTGGCCACCAGGCCATCGGTGCTGCGCTCAGGGGCAAGATCGTCCGCGCCAAGACGCAGATGCACGGCAAGACCGACGTGATCACGACCGACAAGCGGGGCGTCTACAGCGACCTGCCGAAGAAGTTCACCGTGATCCGCTACCACTCGCTGGTGATCGAGCGCACCTCGCTGCCCAAGGAGCTCGAGATCACGTCGACCTCGCAGGACGACGAGATCATGGGCGTTCGGCACACCGAACTCGCCGGCACGAAGACGCCCCTCGAAGGCGTGCAATTCCATCCCGAGTCCATCCTCACCGAGCATGGGCACGCGATGCTGAAGAACTTCCTCGACCTGAAGAACTGAAGTCCGCATGAAAGTCGTGGACCTGCGCAGCGACACGGTCACGCGGCCGACGCCCGGCATGCGCGAGGCGATGGCACGGGCCGAGGTCGGCGATGACGTGTTTGGCGATGACCCTAGCGTCAACCGCCTGCAGGAGCGCATCGCCGAGAGGCTCGGCAAGGAGGCCGCTCTTTTCATGCCGAGCGGCACGCAGAGCAACCTCGCGGCGGTGATGAGCCATTGCGGCCGGGGCGACGAGATGATCGTCGGCCAGATGGCGCACACGTACCGCTGGGAGGCGGGCGGTGCCGCGGTGCTGGCAAGCGTGCAGCCGCAGCCGATCGAGCACCAGCCCGATGGCACGCTGGCACTCGCCGACATCGAGGCGGCCATCAAACCCGACGACCCGCATTTCGCGCGCACACGCCTGCTGTGCCTCGAGAACACCCTGGGCGGCAGGGCGCTGCCCCTGGACTACATGGCCGACGCCACGGCGCTCGCACGCCGGCACGGCCTCGCGACACATCTCGATGGCGCGCGTCTCTTCAATGCTGCGGTGGCCCTCCAGGTGCCGGCCATCGACATCGCGCGGCATTTCGACAGCATCTCGGTGTGTTTCTCGAAAGGGCTCGGGGCGCCGGTGGGGTCGGCACTGTGCGGCTCGCGCGAGGTGATCGAGCGCGCGCGTCGCGTTCGCAAGATGCTCGGCGGCGGCATGCGGCAGGCTGGTGTGCTGGCGGCGGCGGCGCTCCATGCCCTCGAGCATCACGTCGAGCGGCTTGCCGAGGACCACGCGCTGGCGCTGCGCCTCGCCGACGGCCTGCGCGGCATTCCGGGGCTGATCGTCGAGCCGCCTGAAACAAACATGGTCTTCGTCGATGTCGATCCGGCGCGTGCCAAGGCCCTGCTCGACCACCTGAAATCGCAGGGCGTGTTGGCAACCGGCCTCTATCGCCTGCGCTTCGTCACCCACCTCGACGTCGACGCGGCCGGCGTCAACCACGCGATCGCCACCCTCCGTGCTCACATGATTGCCTGAAAGCACTGCCATGACCATCACCAACACCGAAGCGCTGGCGCGTGTCATCGACCACCGCGAGATCTTCCACGACGAGATGCTGACGCTGATGCGCCGCATCATGAGCGGCGAGATGTCGCCGGTGATGATCGCGGCGCTGTCGATGGGCTTGCGGGTCAAGAAGGAGACCATCGGCGAGATCGCCGCGGCCGCGCAGGTCATGCGGGAACTGGCGACGCCGGTGCCCGTGGCCGACAAGACTCATCTCGTCGACCTTTGCGGAACCGGGGGCGATGGTGCGCACACCTTCAACATTTCGACCGCGGCGATGTTTGTCGCGGCCGCGGCCGGCGCGCGTGTCGCCAAGCACGGCGGGCGCAGCGTGTCGTCGAGCACTGGCAGTGCCGACGTGCTGGAGGCGTTCGGGGCCAACGTCAATCTTGCGCCTGACCAGGTGGCGCAATGCCTGGAGCAGACGGGCATCGGCTTCATGTTCGCGCCCAACCACCATGCCTCGATGAAGCATGCGGCGCCGGTGCGCAAGGAGCTCGGCGTGCGCACCATCTTCAACATCCTGGGCCCGCTCACCAACCCCGCGCAGGCACCGAACCAGTTGATGGGCGTGTTCCACGCCGACCTCGTCGGCATCCAGGTGCGGGTGCTGCAACGCCTCGGCTCCGACCACGTGATGGTGGTCTACGGCATGAACGGCATGGACGAGATTTCGCTGTCGGGCGAGACGCTGATCGGCGAACTGAAGAACGGCGAGGTGCGCGAATACGTCGTGCACCCGAGCGACTTCGGCATGCCGGTGTACGACAGCCGCGTCCTGCGCGTTGCCGACAAGGCCGAGTCGGTGCAATGCATCCAGCGCGCGCTGGCCAACGAGGACGGGCCCTTGCGCGACATCGTGCTGCTCAACGCGGGCGGCGCGCTCTATTGCGCCAATGTCGCATCGTCGATTGCGGATGGGGTCCGGCGCGCCCGCGAAGCGGTGGCCTCCGGCGCCGCCACCCGGAAACTGAGCCAGTTCGTGGCTGCCACCCAGCAATTCACATCATGAGTGACATCCTCAACAAGATCGTTGCGGTCAAACGCGAGGAGATCGCCGCCGCAAGCCGCCAGCGCGACCTGGCCTCGCTTCGGCGCGACGCCGAGTCGCGAACGGATGTGCGCGACTTTGCCGGTGCGCTGCGCCGCAAGATCGGCGAAGGCCATGCGGCCGTGATCGCCGAGGTGAAGAAGGCCAGTCCGAGCAAGGGCGTGCTGCGTGAGCACTTCGTGCCGGCCGAGATCGCTTCCAGCTATGAGCGCCACGGCGCCGCCTGCCTGAGCGTGCTGACCGACGTTCAGTTCTTCCAGGGCTCGGCGGCCTACCTGCAGCAGGCCCGTGCCGCCTGTGCGCTGCCGGTGCTGCGCAAGGATTTCATGGTCGATCCGTACCAGGTCTACGAGGCCCGGGCGATGGGGGCGGACTGCATCCTCCTGATCGCGGCCTGCCTCGACGATGCGCAGATGGCCGATCTGGAGGCGCAGGCGCTGTCCTTGGGCATGGCGGTGCTGGTCGAGGTGCACGATGGCGCCGAACTCGACCGCGCGCTGAGATTGAAGACGCCGCTTGTCGGCATCAACAACCGGAACCTGCGCAGCTTCGAGGTCACGCTCGACACGACCTTGTCCTTGTTGCCACGGGTGCCGACCGACCGCCTGCTGGTGACGGAGAGTGGCATTCTTGGTGCGGCCGACGTGGCCCGCATGCGCGAGGCCAATGTTCACGCCTTCCTGGTCGGCGAAGCCTTCATGAGAGCCGCCGATCCGGGAAAGGCCCTGGCACAACTCTTCGCATGAGGGTCGAGGACCTGCGCGCGGCCTTCGACACGGTGCCCACCGTGTGGCGCGACGTGCTTCCGGGCTGGACGGCCGAGAAGCAGGAAGGGTTGATCGAGCGCCTCAAGGCGATCTCGGGCGACCGGCCGATCGGGCCGGAAGACCCGTTCCGCGCTCTCCGCCTCGTGCCGCCGCAACACGCGAAGGTGGTGATCTTTGGTCAGGATCCGTACCCCACCGCCGGCCATGCCGATGGCTTGGCGTTTTCAGCCGGGTACGGCAAGCCGCGTTCGCTCGCCCGCATCTTCGAAGTGCTCGCCCAAGACCGGCCAGGCTGGCAGCCACCCCCGATCTGGAAACTCGACGCCTGGGCCCGGCAGGGCGTGTTGCTGCTGAACCCGGCCCTGACGGTGGAGATCGGCGAAGCGGGCAGCCATCTGAAATCTGGTTGGCTTGCGCTCACATCTGAAATCGTTCAGGCGCTGTGTCAACGCCCTGAGCCGCCCGTCTTCCTGCTCTGGGGTGGCAAGGCGCAGGATTTCCTGAACCGAGCGGTTCCGCCGGATGTGCGGCCGCGCGTCTTGAGCACCCGCCACCCGTCCTATGACCTGCACAAGCAGTTCATGGCCGAAGGCAGCCATTTCCTCGCCACCCGGGAACTCGTCGACTGGTGGGCGCTGTGAGCATGGATCTTCGAAAATTGATGCTATAGTCCCGGGTTCGCTTTGGAGGGGTGCCCGAGTGGCTAAAGGGGGCAGACTGTAAATCTGTTGGCTTACGCCTACGCTGGTTCGAATCCAGCCTCCTCCACCAAAGCGAACCGATTTCAAAACGAGTTGAACCCTGATGGCATGGCGCCTGAAGGGGCTCCCGAGCGGGAGTAGTTCAATGGTAGAACCCTAGCCTTCCAAGCTAATGACGCGGGTTCGATTCCCGTCTCCCGCTCCATGAAGTCGCCAGTGGTTTGCATGTCGAGGAAATGCAAACCAGTGTCGATTGGCACCGAATATTGGTTCGGCCCATGTGGCTCAGTGGTAGAGCACTCCCTTGGTAAGGGAGAGGTCACGCGTTCGATCCGCGTCATGGGCACCACAGTTTTCTTCAGCACCGTCTCTCTCGACCGCTAGGAGCTCGAAAAAATGGCAAAAGGCAAATTTGAACGGACCAAGCCGCACGTGAACGTGGGGACGATTGGTCACGTGGACCATGGCAAGACGACGCTGACGGCGGCGATCACGACGGTGCTGTCGAAGAAGTTCGGCGGCGAGGCCAAGGCGT
>DASWSY010000232.1:0-6434 GCA_036402415.1 Rhizobacter sp.
CAGTCTGCTGCGCTGCAGCGCCAGATCGCCGACATGCGCGGCGAGCTGGCCCAGATCGAAGCCGAGGCGGCGCTTCAGGCGCAGCGCCTCGCGCTCGCGCAGCAGGCGCAGACGCGCCTGGAGTCGCTGCGCCACGACAACTTCGTTTCCTCGGCGCAGGTGCAGGCCAAGGCCGAAGAGGTGCTGGGCCTGCGGGCGCAGCTCCAGGGCCTGGAGCGCCAGCGTGCGGCGCAGCAGCGCGAGATCGGCAACCTGGAAGCGCAGGTGCGCGAGCTGCCGCTGCGCATGCAGGCACAGCAGGGCGAACTGGAGCGCGACCTCGCCGTGGTGGCGCAACGCTCCGCCGAAAGCGAGGCGCAGTCGCGCCTGGTGGTGCGTGCACCAGAAGACGGCATGGTGACGGCGGTGGTGGCCGAGCGTGGCCAGCCGGCCACCCCGGGCGTGGCCCTCGCCAGCCTGCTGCCGGCCGATGCGAAGCTGCAGGCGCACCTTTTTGCGCCGTCGAGCGCGGTGGGTTTCGTGCGCGCCGACCAGTCGGTGCAGCTTCGTTACCAGGCCTACCCGTACCAGAAGTTCGGCCACCAGGCCGGACAGGTGCTGCAGGTGTCCAGGACGCCTCTGCAGGCGGCCGAGCTGGCCGACCTGTCGCTGCCGGCACGCACCGGCGACGGCCACGAGCCGCTGTACCGCATCACCGTCACGCTCGACCGGCAGGCGGTGCAGGCCTATGGCGTGGCCCAGCCGCTCGCGCCGGGCATGCAGCTCGACGCCGACGTCATGCTCGACCGGCGCCGCCTGATCGAGTGGATCTTCGAACCCTTGTTGAGTGTGACGGGCCGGGTATGAGCTCACGGGCGAACGCCGGGCCGGGCCACGTTCTCGCAAACGAGTCGTATTGATGCTGGACGCACTCCACCTCGGCTGGGGCGCCAGGCGCGTCCCGATGATCCTGCAGACCGAGGCCGCTGAATGCGGCCTCGCTTGTCTGGCGATGGTCGCGGCGCAGCACGGCCTGCGCACCGACCTGCCGACCCTGCGCAAGCGCTTCTCGCTCTCGCTCAAGGGCGCCACCATGGCCGACCTTGTGCGCATGGCCGGGCGCATGGAGCTGAGCCCGCGCCCGCTGCGCGCCGAGATGGAGCACCTGCCTCAACTGGCGCTGCCTTGTGTGCTCCATTGGGACCTGAACCACTTCGTGGTGCTCACCGAGCTGCGTGGCGACGTGGCCGTGATCCACGACCCGGCACGCGGCGTGCGGCGGCTGCGCCTGTCCGAGGTGAGCCAGCATTTCACCGGCATCGTGCTGGAGCTGTCGCCCGCGCCCGATTTCAAGCCGCAGGTGGAGCGCCAGTCGGTCAGCATGCGGCAGTTGCTGGGCCACGTGTCGGGTCTGCGCCGCTCGCTCGGCCAGATCTTCGTGCTGGCGCTGGCGCTCGAGGCCTTCGTGCTGCTGTCGCCCTTCTTCATGCAGTGGGTGGTCGACGGCGTGCTGGTGAGTGCCGACCGCGACCTGCTGCTCACGCTCGGCCTGGGCTTCGGCCTGCTGGTGCTGCTGCAGGTGGCGACGGGGGCGATCCGCTCGTGGGCGGTGCTGTACCTGTCGTCCACGCTCAACCTGCAGTGGCTGGGCAACGTGTTCGCGCACCTGATGCGCCTGCCGGTGAGCTGGTTCGAGAAGCGCCACACCGGCGACATCATGTCGCGCTTCGGGGCGATCCAGAAGATGCAGGAGACGCTGACCACGAGCTTCATCGAAGCCGTGCTCGACGGCCTGCTGGTGGTGCTGACCTTCGTGGTGATGTGCATCTACAGCGTGACGCTCGCGGCCATCGCCGCCGGCAGCGTGGCGCTCTATGCGCTCTTGCGCTGGGCCTTCTTCCGCCCGCTGCGCGAGGCGACGGAAGAGGAGATCGTGCACACGGCCAAGCGCTCCACGCACTTCCTCGAATCGCTGCGCGGGGTGCAGAGCATCAAGCTCTTCAACCGCCAGGAAGACCGCCACGCCGAGTTCATGAACAAGGTGGTCGACGCGATGAACGCCAACATCGCCACGCGCAAGCTCGACCTGCTGTTCGGCGTGCTGCACAAGCTGGTGTTCGGCCTGGAGCGCGTCGCGGTGATCTGGGTTGGCGCGCTGCTGGTGATGGACCAGCGTTTCTCGGTGGGCATGCTCTTCGCCTTCTTCGCGTACCGCGAGACGTTTTCCCAGCGCGTGAGCGGGCTGATCGACAAGGTGGTCGAGCTCAAGATGCTCAAGCTCGAAGGCGAGCGCCTGGCCGACATCGTGCTCACCACGCCCGAGGCCGAGCCGGACGTGCCGCCGAAGGCGCGCAACGAGGCGCCGGCGCGGCTGGAGCTGCGCAACGTCAGCTTCCGCTACTCCGACAACGAGCCCGAGGTGCTGAAGGACGTGAGCTTCACCATCGAGCCGGGCGAGTCGGTGGCGATCTCGGGGCCCTCGGGCTGCGGCAAGACGACGCTGCTGAAGGTCCTGCTCGGCATCCACGAGCCGCAGGCCGGCGAGGTGCTGGTGGGCGGCGTGCCACTGCGCCAGCTCGGCCTGCGCAGCTTCCGTGACATGGTGGGCACGGTGATGCAGGAAGACCAGCTCTTCGCCGGCTCCATCACCGACAACATCAGCTTCTTCGACGCCCATGCCGACCCGGCCTGGGTGGCGCAGTGCGCGCGGCTGGCCGCGGTGCACGACGAGATCGAGGTCATGCCCATGGGCTTTCACACCCTGATCGGCGACATGGGCGCCAGCATCTCGGGCGGGCAGAAGCAGCGCATCCTGCTGGCGCGTGCCTTGTACAAGCGGCCGCAGATCCTGTTCCTTGACGAAGCGACCAGCGCGCTCGACGTGGACCGCGAGCGCCTGGTCAACCAGGCCGTGCGCCAGCTCGACCTCACGCGGGTGATCGTGGCGCACCGGCCCGAAACCATCGCTTCGGCCTCGCGCGTGATCGTCCTCAAGGACGGGCATGTCGCGCAGGAGCTCCGCACCGTGGGTGCGGGGCGCTAACCCCTACAGCGGGCCAACCCCATGCACCTGTCCCTCTCGCCGGGGAGCGAACCCAACCCCCATGCATTGGCGGCGATGACGCATGCGGCCGAGGCCTTCGCGATCGTGGCCTCGCAGGACATCGTCGACAACCGCGGCGTGAAGCTATGGGCGCGCGGGCAGCCGGTGTCGCCGGCACTGCAGGCGCGCCTGCTGGAGCGCCGGCTGCAGCGCCCGGTCGAAGCCTGCCTGCTGGCGGAGGACGGGGTCACGTTGCAGTCCTTGATGCATGACCTGCAGGCCCTGCTGGAATCGCGGCACCCGCTCGCCCCCGCGCTGCGCGCGCAGGGGCGCGAGCTGGTGGCGCAGTTGAAGCAGCTTGTGCTGCACCCGGTGGCGCAGCTCCTGCTTACCACCTCGGCCGCGTCGAGGCCGCTGGCGCTGTCGCACGCGGTCACCGGCATGGCGCTCGCCGGAGCGATGATGGCCAGCCGCCAGGCCTCGTCGGCCGAGGTGCGGCAGGCCATGCTGGGCGGCCTGCTGCACGACATCGGCGAGGTCTACATCAATCCCTCGTTCCTCGACTACACGCAGGCGCTCGACCTCACCGGCCACAAGCACCTGGCGGTGCACCCGCGCGTGGCGCAGGTGCTGCTGAGCGTGCTGACCGACTACGCCAAGGCGCTGGGGCAGGGCATCGCCGAGCACCACGAGCGCCTCGACCGCTCGGGCTACCCGGCGCGGGTGGGCCACGACACGATGTCGACGCTCGGGCGGGTGCTCTCGGTGGTGGAGGTCACGCTTGGCAGCCTGTGCGACACGCATGCACCCCTCCGGCGTGCGAGCTTTGCGCTGCGGGTGGTGCCGGGCGAGTTCGATCCGACCTGGTCGGCCTTCGTCTGCCAGGCAGCGAACGAGGCGGACGAAGATTTCTCCGCAGACACGCAGCCCGAGGCGGCCACGCTCGCCGCACAGCTCGCCGAGATCGACGCGGAGCTGAATGCCGCGCACCGGCTGGCGGGCGAACTCAACGAGCAGCGCCGGACCTCGCAGATCACCGAAGTGGTGGCCGATGCGCTGCACCGGCTGGAGCGGCTGCGCGTGGCGTGGAGCGCGCTGACCCTGTGGGGCGACGAGGTGCTGGCCGCCGGCGTGGCGCCGGCCGAGCGCCTGGAGCTGGCGCTCGCCGAAAGCGAGCTGCGCCAGCGCCTGAGGGCGTATCACCGCGAGTGCCTGCTGCTGAGCGAGGGGTTGACGGAGGCCGAGAAGTTCCGGCTCTCGCCGCTGTGGCGGGGTTTGCTGGAGCCGATCTGAAGGCGCGCGGCGGGTCAGGGCGCGGTCTGTCTTTCGATGTGGCCGAGCCAGCGCATCGCCTGTTCCCGGTTGTCGCCGCACATCTCGGGCGAGGGCTGCAGCGAGCCGCAGACGGCCGGACGATCGGGGTGGCCGAAGAGGGCGCAGGCGTTGTCGGCCGTCAGGTGCAGGCAGCGCACGCCGGCCGGCTTGCTGATGCCCGCGACGAGCGGCATGCCGGGAATCGGTGACGAGATCGAGGGCGCGATGCAGCAGGCGCCGCAGCCGGGACGGCAGTTCATGCGGCGATTATTTGGCAGGGGCGCCACGGCCGGGGCAGGGCATGGCGGTGTCGCCGTGACGCCCGAGGCCGGCCCACCTAAAATTCACGCCCTGCCTGCACGGGCGTGTTCCGGTGAACCCCGTGCCCCCTCCCGGAGCTCCCCATGTTGTATCCCCATGAATTCGACGTGATCGTCGTCGGCGGCGGCCATGCTGGCACCGAGGCCGCGCTCGCGGCCGCGCGCATGGGCGTGAGCACGCTGCTGCTCACGCACAACATCGAAACGCTCGGGCAGATGAGCTGCAACCCGTCGATCGGCGGCATCGGCAAGGGCCACCTCGTGAAGGAGGTCGATGCGCTCGGTGGGGCGATGGCGGCCGCCACCGACGAGTCGGGCATCCAGTTCCGCATCCTCAACGGCTCCAAGGGGCCGGCGGTTCGCGCCACCCGTGCGCAGGCCGACCGCATCCTCTACAAGGCGGCGATCCGCCGTCGCCTGGAGAACCAGCCGAATCTCACCCTGTTCCAGCAGGCGGTCGACGACCTGATGGTGGAAGGCGACCGGGTGGTCGGCGCTGTCACACAAGTTGGCATTCGCTTCCGGGCCCGGGCCGTGGTGCTGACGGCCGGCACCTTCCTCGACGGCAAGATCCACGTCGGCCTGCAGAACCATGCGGGCGGCCGGGCGGGCGATCCGCCAGCGGTGTCGCTCTCGGCGCGGCTCAAGGAGCTGAAGCTGCCGCAAGGGCGGCTGAAGACCGGCACGCCGCCGCGCCTCGATGGCCGGACCATCGACTTCTCGGTGCTGACCGAGCAGCCCGGCGACGGTGTGCCCTCGGCAGACGGCACGCCTCCTGACCGTCCGGTGCCGGTGTTCAGCTTCATGGGCCACGTCTCGCAGCACCCGCAGCAGGTGCCGTGCTGGATCACCCACACCAACGAACGCACGCACGAGATCATCCGCTCGGGCTTCGACCGCAGCCCGATGTTCACCGGCGTGATCGAAGGGGTGGGGCCGCGCTACTGCCCGAGCATCGAAGACAAGGTCAACCGCTTCGCCGACAAGGACTCGCACCAGATCTTCCTCGAGCCCGAGGGCCTGACGACGCACGAGTTCTACCCGAACGGCATCAGCACCAGCCTGCCCTTCGACGTGCAGCTCGCGGCCGTGCGCTCGATGCGCGGGCTGGAGAACGCGCACATCCTGCGCCCGGGCTACGCCATCGAGTACGACTACTTCGACCCGCGCGGCCTGAAGGCGAGCTTCGAGACCAAGGCGATCCAGGGGCTCTTCTTCGCCGGCCAGATCAACGGCACGACCGGCTACGAGGAGGCCGCGGCGCAGGGCATGTTTGCCGGCATCAACGCAGCCCGCCAGGTGCAGGGCCGCGACGCCTGGACGCCGCGCCGCGACCAGGCCTACCTGGGCGTGCTGGTCGACGACCTCATCACCAAGGGCGTGACCGAGCCCTACCGCATGTTCACGAGCCGGGCCGAGTTCCGGCTGCAACTGCGCGAGGACAACGCCGATCTGCGCCTGACCGAGGTCGGGCGCGAGCTGGGCCTGGTCGACGACCAGCGCTGGGCGGCCTTCAACCGCAAGCGCGACGCCATCGCCCGGGAAACCGAGCGGCTGCGGTCGACCTGGGTGCACCCGGGGTCTTTGCCGACGGAAGTGGCCGAGCGGCTGCTCGGCAAGGGCATCGAGCGCGAGTACAACCTGGCCGACCTGCTGCGCCGGCCGGGCGTCGACTTCGATGCCGTGGCCGAAGTCGCCGCAGCGGCCAAGCCCGAGGCCGGTGTTTCACGTGAAACACTGCGGGCCGAACTCGGCACCGAACTCGCCGACGCCGTGGT
>DASWSY010000233.1:0-3260 GCA_036402415.1 Rhizobacter sp.
GAGGCGGCGATCGGCCCGCGCACCAAGGCCATCATGCTGGCCCACACGCTGGGCAACCCCTACAACCTCAAGGCCGTCAAGGCGCTGTGCGACAAGCACGGCCTGTGGCTGGTGGAAGACTGCTGCGACGCACTCGGCGCCACCTATGACGGCAAGCTCGTCGGCACCTTCGGCGACATCGGCACGCTGAGCTTCTACCCCGCCCACCACATCACGATGGGCGAAGGCGGCGCGGTGTTCACCAACAACGCCGAGCTCAAACTGATCGCCGAATCCTTCCGCGACTGGGGCCGCGACTGCTACTGCGCACCAGGCAAGGACAACACCTGCAACAAGCGCTTCTGCTGGACCCACAAGGAACTCGGCGGCGACCTGCCCGACGGCTACGACCACAAGTACACGTATTCCCACCTCGGCTACAACCTGAAGATCAGCGACATGCAGGCCGCCTGCGCGCTCGCGCAGATGGACCGGGTCGACGAGTTCGTGGCCGCACGCAAGCGCAACTTCGAGTACCTGAAGGAAAAGCTCGCCTCGTGCAGCGAGTTCCTGGAGCTGCCCGAAGCCACGCCGAAGTCCGACCCGTCGTGGTTCGGCTTCCTCGCGCTGCTCAAGCCGGAGTCGGGCGTGAAGCGCGTGGACCTGCTCGCCTACCTTGACCAGAACAAGATCGGCACACGATTGCTCTTCGCCGGCAACCTCACGCGCCAGCCCTACATGGTGGGCCGCAACTTCCGCGTGAGCGGCTCGCTGGAACGCACCGACATCGTGATGAACCAGGCCTTCTGGCTCGGCGTGTACCCGGGGCTCGGCACCGATCACCTCGACTACATCGTGCAGAAGATCGAAGAGTTCTTCGGTCTCAACTTCTGAGCGCGCCATGGCCCAACGTTTCGACCCCTCGTCGCTGCGCCGCACCGTCCTCGAGATGGCCCGCGCGGGCAACACGGTGCACATCGGCTGTGCGTTCTCGATCATCGAGCTGCTTGCCGTGCTGTACCGGAACCACCTGCGCTACCCGGGCAACGACCCGAAGGCCGAAGGCCGCGACTACCTCGTGCTGAGCAAGGGCCACGGCGTGATGGCGCAGTACGCCTGCATGCGCGAACTCGGCTGGATCGACGACAAGACGGTGCAGACCTACTTCGGCGACGGCACCGACCTGAAAGGCCTCTCCGATTCGCGCGTGCCGGGCCTCGAAGTCACCTCCGGCTCGCTCGGCCACGGCTTCTCGGTGGGCGTGGGCCTCGCGCTCGGTGCCAAGCTCCGGGGCACCGACCAGCACGTGTACGCACTCGTGGGTGACGGTGAACTCAACGAAGGCCCGATCTGGGAAGGCATGCTCTTCGCTGCCCACCACGAGCTGCGCAAGCTCGTGGCCATCGTCGACGAGAACGGCTACCAGGCCATGGGCACCACCGAGGAGGTGATGAAGCTCGGCTCGATCCGGGCCAAGTTCGAAGCCTTCGGCTTCGAAACGCTGAGCGTCGACGGTCACGACGAAATGGCCATCGACGCGGCCCTTCGCCAGCTCAAGGCCAGCCCGTCGCCGCAACCCAAGGCCCTGGTGGCCAAGACCGTCAAGGGCAAGGGCGTGCCCTTCATGGAGCACGACAACATCTGGCACTACACGCGCCTGACCGACGAGACCTACGCGCAATCGCTCGCCTGCCTGCCCGGGGGCCGCCCATGAGAAACGCCTTCAGCGACGCCCTCGTGCGCCTGGCGCAGGCCGACCCGAACGTGCTGCTGCTCACCGGCGACCACGGCTACGCGCTCTTCGACCCGTTTCGCAAGCACTGTCCGAAGCAGTACATCAACGCCGGCATCGCCGAGCAGAACATGGTCGGCATGGCCGCCGGCCTCGCGCGTGCAGGATTCCGACCCTTCGTCTACGGCCTCTCCGCCTTCGTGCCGGTGCGTGTGCTGGAGCAGATCAAGCTCGACGTGGCGCACGACAATCTGCCGGTGGTCTTCATCGGCGACGGCGCCGGATTCGTCTACAGCTCGCTCGGCACCAGCCACCAGAGCACGGAAGACATCGCCTGCGCGCGGGCGATCCCGCAGCTCTCGGTCTACTCGCCGGCCGACCGCTTCGAGATCGCGATGTGCATGCAACGCGCCTACGACAGCCGCTCACCGGTGTACCTGCGCATGGGCAAGTCCGACCGCGGCGATGTGCACAGCGCCACGCCGCCTCTAGGCGATGCCCTGCTGCCGGTCCGCAATGGCGAGGCCGGTGGCCTCGCCTTCATCGCCACCGGCTCGATGGTGCGCACCGCGGTCGATCTGGCCGACACCACCCACCCCGGTGCTGCCGTCTGGAGCGTGCCCTGCATCAAGCCGATCGACACGGCCCGCGTGACCGAGCTCTGCCGCCGCCACCGCGGCGTGGTCGTCCTCGAAGAGCACTCGGTGATGGGCGGCCTGGGCTCGCTGGTGGCCGAGATCGCCAGCGCGCACGCGCCGGTGCGCATCCTGCGCGTGGGCGTGCCCGACCGTTTCTCGCACCACTGCGGCAGCTACGAGTACCTGCTGAAGGAGCATGGGCTCGACCTGCAAAGCGTGGCGGCCCGGGTGAGCGACTTCGAGAAGAGCCTTCGGTGACCCAACTGCCGCCGCTGCCGCCTGAAGACCTGGACCATGCACGCGCGGTGGTCGGCGAGCGCTGGAAGGGTCTGAAGGGCCAGCAGCTGTTCTTGACCGGCGGCACCGGCTTCGTCGGCAAATGGCTGCTCGCCACGCTGCTCGATGCCGAACGCCATTTCCAGCTCGGCTGCAGGGTGACGGTGCTCACGCGCGACCCCGACACCTTTCGCGCCCGGCATCCGGAGCTGGCCAATGCAGCGCCCGTGACCGTGCTGCAAGGCGATGTGCGCAGCTTCGACCTTCCCGACACGCACTTCCACCGGATCATCCACGCCGCCACCGACGTGTCCGCATCCGCGAACGACATCGACACCTTCGACACCTGCGTGCAGGGCACCCGGCGCGTGCTCGAGCTCGCCCATCGCTGCCGCCCGGACAGCCTGCTGCTGGTGAGCTCGGGGGCGGTCTACGGCCCGCAGCCGCCCGAGGTGGCCGCCATCGGCGAAGACCACCCCGGCGGTGCCCAGGCACCCCAGGCCATGCCGGCCTACACGCTCGGCAAGAAGGCCGCCGAGTGGCTGGCACTCGCCCACGCCCGCGAGCACGGGCTGGACCTGCGCATCGCACGGCTCTTCGCCTTCGTCGGCCCGCACCTCCCGCTGGACAAGCAT
>DASWSY010000234.1:0-10250 GCA_036402415.1 Rhizobacter sp.
ACTTGTGCTGCTGGCCGATCGCTCGGTACAGGTCGAAGAGCGCGAGCCAGGTTTCAGCGTGCTGGGCGCGCGGGCCGCCCTGGCCGGTGAGTGCGGACAAGGACTGCTCGCACAGCTCGAAGTCCGCATTGGCGAAGGCGATGACGGCTTCGTCGAGTTCGGGATCGTGGGCGACTTCGCTCAGCTCGGCGAACTGGCTGCCGACGCCGGCGTCGAGGTCGAGCGGCGCCATGGGCGCCAGGCCGGCACCCTGGGGCACCGAGGCGGCAGCCGTCGGAGCCGGTGCGGCGGCAGGGCGCGGCGCGGCCGCGCTGCGCGGCTCGGCGGATGGGGTCTGGCCTTCGTCGGGCTGCGTGCGGGCATAGCCCATCGCGGCCGGCTGGGTCGGCGCTTCGTAGAACTGCGGCGTGCGGCGCGGCGACGGCGAGGCGAGGCCGTCGCCCACCATCTGCTGCTCGATCTCGTCGATCTTGGCTTTGACGCCGCTGTCCTGCTTGGCGCCGGACTCCTGCATGCGGGCTTCGGAGTCGTCAAGGCGCGAGGAACCCCCAAGCGCGGCGAGCTGCTCGCCGGTCAGGCCCTCGCGGCGCACCTTGCGCAGCATGTCGAACTCGCGCTTGCGGACGAAGTCGTTGCGCCGCTTGCGCTCGATCATCGCCTTGAGTTCCGACTTGGCGTATTCGCTTTCGCGGGCGTCTTCTGCAGGCGTGCCGAGTTGCGCCCAGTCGGTGGCCGGGTTGGCCACGAACTTGACTACCTTACGGAAGAAGCTGTTGCTGTCTTTCGAATCCGCCATGAGAAAAGACTGTGCGCGGCGAGATCAGTCGCCGAACATCTTCTGTTTCAGCTCGCGCCTTTGTTGGGCTTCGAGGGACAGTGTAGCGGTCGGGCGTGCGATGAGGCGGCCCAGGCCGATCGGCTCGCCGGTTTCGTCGCAGAAGCCGTAGTCGCCGGCGTCGATGCGAGCCAGCGACTGCGAGATTTTCTTCAGCAGCTTGCGCTCGCGGTCTCGGGTGCGCAGCTCGAGCGCATGCTCTTCCTCGATGGTGGCGCGGTCGGCCGGATCGGGCACGATGGTCGTGTCCTCGCGCAGGTGCTCGGTGGTTTCACCGGCATTGCTGAGCAGGTCGTCCTTCAGGGTCTGCAGCTTGGTGCGGAAGAACTCGAGCTGTTTCTCGTTCATGTATTCCGACTCGGGCATCGCCAGCACCTCGGCTTCGGTCAGGTCGCGGCCGGCCTTGGACTTCCACGCATTGACGAGCTTCGGATCCGCCTTGTGCGGCGTCTTCACCGCATCGGCCAACTCCGGATCGACCATGCGCGCCGGGGGGCGCGGTGGCGCGAAGCGGTCTGCGAAGCGGGAGGTGGCAGGCGGAACGGGTGCGGGCGTGGAGGCGGCAGCGGACGCACGGGCGGCGGCAGACATCTTCGGTTGCGGCGTCTTGGCGGGCTTGGGCGGTTCGGCGGGAGGGACGGCAGTCTTGGTCACGGCTACTTCTTTGACGGGTTCTGGTGCCGCGGCCGCCTTGGCGACCGGCTTGGGCGGGGGCGCAGGCTTGGCGGGGGCCGGCTTGGCCGGTGCCGGCTTGGCAACGGATTTCGCGGTCGGCTTGGCGGCGGCAGGCTTGGGAGCGGGTTTGGAAGGCTTGGCGGGAGATTTGGCGGCGGGTTTGGCCGCTGGGGTCTTGGTGGACTTGCTGGCAGCCGGTTTGGCGGGCGTCTTGGCCGCGGCCGTTGCGGTCTTGGAGGCCGGCTTCTTGGCGGCCGGCGCTGGCTTCTTGGCCGCTGGCTTGGTGGGAGTGGGACGCTTCACCGGGGTCTTGGTCACTGAAGTCTCCTCGCAACGGCGGTTATACCCGCTCTGCAGGGCCCTGGGTCAGCCCGCAGCCCCGTTTTGGGCGCCGCGGATTGTAGCCACGATGTTTGGCGGTCAAAGTGCATCTTTCTGGGCCCATCTTTGTGAACTTCCGCAGGTCGGCTGGCCCCTTGCGTCACCCGCCTGACGGTGTTCAGGCCAGGCACTGCTCCAGGCCCTGTTCCAGGATCTCGCGTGGCAGGTCCACCCCGATGAACACCAGCTTGCTCGTCTTCTTCTCGCCCTTGGCCCAGGCCGGGCCGAGGTCGCTGCCCATCAACTGGTGCACGCCCTGGAAGATGACCTTCTTGTCGGACCCCTTCATATAGAGAACACCCTTGTAGCGCAGCATCTTCGGGCCGTAGACCTGGACGATGGCGCCCAGGAAGTCCTCCAGCTTGGCGGGGTTGAAGGGCTTTTCGGACCGGAACACGAAGGACTTCACGTCGTCGTCATGCGCGTGGTGGTGCGGATGGTCGCAGTGCTCGCCATGCTCGTGGTCATGGTCGTGATCGTGGTGATGGTGGTGATGCCCGTGGTCGTCGGCCTTCAGGAAGTCGGGGTCGATGTCGAGCTTGGCATTGAGGTTGAAGCCCCGCAGGTCGAACACCTCCGTGATCGGCACCTCGCCGAAATGCACCTTGCGCTGCGGCGCGCGCGGGTTCATGTGCTTGATGCGGTGGGTGAGGTCGTCCACCGCCGCGGCGTCGACCAGGTCGGTCTTGCTGATGAAGATCTGGTCGGCGAAGCCGATCTGGCGCCGGGCTTCCTGGCGCGCATCGAGCTGGTCGTTGCCGTGCTTGGCGTCGACGAGCGTGAGGATGGAGTCCAGCAGGTAGCTCTCGGCGATCTCGTCGTCCATGAAGAAGGTCTGGGCCACGGGGCCGGGGTCGGCGAGGCCGGTGGTCTCGATCACGACGCGGTCGAAGCTCAGTTCGCCCTTGCGGCGCTTGGCCGCCAGCTCGCTCAGCGTGGTGCGCAGGTCTTCGCGGATGGTGCAGCAGACGCAACCGTTGTTGAGCTGGATGATCTGCTCCTGGGTGTCCTGTACCAGGATCTCGTTGTCGATGTTCTCGTCGCCGAACTCGTTTTCCACGACGGCGATCTTCTGCCCGTGCGCTTCGGTGAGCACCCGCTTGAGCAGGGTGGTCTTTCCGGACCCGAGAAAACCGGTGAGGATGGTGGCGGGGATGAGACTCATGGTGGAACCCATTGGCAAGTTGAAGCCGCCCACGTGGGGGCGGCGCAAAGGGGTTCAAGGTACCAGATGTGTCAAGCGTTCGCTCGGCGCGGGGCCGGCTTCAGTTAAGCTGCCGGGGTCCGAACTTCCTGCTCCACGGCCTGATGGCTGACCCCCACCCGAGTCGATCTCCCAAAGGTGCAGACAAGCACGTTCCTCATGTCGACAAGCGCAGCTTGTTCGAGCGCCTTGTCGAATTTGTCTCGCCCGGTCCCGACTCGAAAGACGAGCTGATCGAAACGCTGGCCGATGCCGAGCACCGGGAGCTGATCGCGCCCGAGTCGCGCATGATGCTCGAAGGCGTGATCCGCATGGCCGACCTCACGGCTGGCGATGCGATGGTCGCCGCGCCGCGGATGGACGTGCTCGACATCGACTCCCCTTACGAGGAACTGCTCGAAGTCGTCATCGACACCGGCCACTCGCGCTTCCCCGTCTACGAAGGCAAGCGCGAGAACATCATCGGCACGCTGATGGCGAAAGACCTGCTGAAGCTGCAGCGCGCGCCCGAGCTCAACCTGCGCACGCTCCTGCGCCCGGCTGTCTTCGTGCCCGAGTCCAAGGGCCTCAACGAGCTGCTGCGCGACTTCCGGGCCAACCGAAACCACCTCGCCATGGTGATCGACGAGTTCGGCAACACCGCCGGGCTCATCACCATCGAGGACGTGCTGGAAGAGATCGTCGGCGAGATCGAAGACGAGTTCGACGACAAGCAGAGCGAGACCGGCATCTACACGCTCGCCGACGGCAGCCACCGCGTGGCGGGCGACGCCGACATTGCCGCGGTGAACGAAGCCTTCGTCGTCAACCTGCCGGAGGACGAGTTCGACACCATCGGCGGGCTCGTGGCCCAGGCCCTGGGCCGAGTGCCCCGGCGAGGCGAAGCGGTGCCGCTGGGCAGCCTCGTCTTCACCGTGATGCTCACCCGCGGCGGTGCGGTGCGCTGGTTCAAGGTCACGCGGGCGCCGGAAGTCGCGGTGGGCACCGATGGTGCGTGAACGCGGCAGCGCGGGCGCAACTTCCCCCACCGGGCGGCGCAAGGCGCTGCGAAGCACCGGGTCCGACGGCCTGTTGCTGGGCCTCGACATCCTCTTCGCCGTGCTGCTCGGCGCGGCGCATGCCCTGCCCACCGCCTACCCGGCCGTGTGGTGGTTGCAGTTGCTGTGCGTGGGCGGGTTCGCCTGGCAGGTGAGCCGTGCGAGCCCGCGCCGCGCCGCGCTGGTGGCCTGGGTTTTCGCTACCGCCTGGGGGACGAGCGGCACCTGGTGGCTCTACGTCAGCATGCACCAGTACGGCGGCCTGCCGGCGTGGATGTCGGGCCTGGCGGTGCTGGCGCTCAACGCCTTCCTTGCGCTCTACCTGGCCGTCACGATGGCGGTGTTCGCGCGCCTGCGCCGCCACCGCGCGGTGCTCGACGCGCTGCTCTTCGCGGCCTGCTGGATGCTCGCCGAACTGGCGCGCGGCGTGATCTTCACCGGCTTTCCCTGGGCCGCCTCGGGCTACGCCCACGTCGACAGCCCGGTCGCCAACCTCGCGCCCTGGATCGGTGTCTATGGCGTCGGCTTCGTCTGCGCCGCACTCGGGGCCGGGCTCGTGCTCGGCATGCGCGGTGACGGGGGGCGCGGCGCCGGAGCGGTGCTCGGCATCGGGGCCACGGCCACGGCGCTGGTGGCGCTCGTGCTGATCAAACCCGTGCCTTTTACGCGCCCGACCGGCACCCTGTCGCTCACGCTGCTGCAAAGCAACGTGCCGCAAGACCAGAAGTTCGCAGAGGCCGAGCTGCCGAAGACGCTCGAATGGGCGCAGCGCCAGTTGCTCGCGGCCAAGGGCGAGCTGGTGATCGGGCCCGAGACCCTGGTGCCGCTGCTGCCCGAGCAACTGCCGGCCAACTACTGGAAGCCGCTCTCGCTGCACTTCCAGGGCGAGCAGGCCGCGCTCGTCGGGGTGCCGCTCGGAAGCTTCGAGGCGGGCTACACCAACTCGGTGGTCGGCCTGTCGCGCGACACCGTCAAATGGCCCGGGGGCTACTACCGTTACGACAAGCACCACCTGGTGCCGTTCGGCGAGTTCATTCCGACGGGCTTCCGCTGGTTCACCGAGATGATGAACATCCCGCTGGGCGACTTCAGCCGGGGCCTGCGCGTGCCGCCGTCGTTCGCCTTCAAGGGCGAGCGCATCGCGCCCAACATCTGCTACGAGGATTTGTTCGGCGAGGAGCTCGCGGCCCGCTTCATCGACATGAACGAGGCGCCGACCATCTTCGCCAACATCAGCAACATCGCCTGGTTCGGCGACACCATCGCGGTGAATCAGCACCTGGTCATCTCGCGCATGCGCTCGCTGGAGTTCCAACGTCCCATGGTGCGCGCCACCAACACGGGCGCCACGGTGGTGATCGACCACCACGGCGTCGTCACGCACTCGCTGCCGGCGTTCACGCAGGGCGTGCTCGACGCCAAGGTCGAGGGCCGGGAGGGCCTCACGCCGTATGCCTGGTGGGCGTCGCGCTATGGCCTGTGGCCGCTGGTGGCACTGGCCGTCTTCCTCATGCTCCTGACGCTCCCCCTGCGCCGCAAGACGTGAGCCCCCCAGTCGCTGCACTCCTGCCCCCAAGGGGCGCCGTCCGGCCTGGGGCGGCCCGGCGCCGGACATTCGCGCGTCTCGTGGGCAGGGCCGGCCTCTAAAATCGCGCCTTTCCCATCGAGGGACGCGACGTCCCCGCCATCCATGCTGACCTTCCAGCAAATCATCCTGCGCCTGCAAGACTACTGGGACCGCCAGGGCTGCGCCCTGCTGCAGCCCTACGACATGGAAGTCGGCGCCGGCACCAGCCACACCGCCACCTTCCTGCGCGCGCTCGGCCCCGAGCCCTGGAAGGCCGCCTACGTGCAGCCGAGCCGCCGCCCGAAAGATGGCCGCTACGGCCAGAACCCCAACCGACTGCAGCACTACTACCAGTACCAGGTGGTGTTGAAGCCCGCGCCCGACAACATCCTTGACCTCTACCTCGGCTCGCTCGAAGCGCTCGGCTTCGACTTGAAGAGCAACGACGTGCGCTTCGTCGAAGACGACTGGGAGAACCCCACGCTCGGCTGCTGGGGCCTGGGCTGGGAGGTGTGGCTCAACGGCATGGAGGTCACGCAGTTCACCTACTTCCAGCAGGTGGGCGGCATCGAGTGCAAGCCCATCACGGGCGAGATCACCTATGGGCTGGAGCGCCTCGCGATGTACCTGCAGGGCGTCGACAACGTCTACCACCTCAAGTGGACCGACACGCTGAGCTACGGCGACGTGTACCTGCAGAACGAGATCGAGCAAAGCACCTACAACTTCGAGCATTCGGATGTCGCCTTCCTGCTGCAGGCCTTCGCCGCGCACGAGAAGCAGGCCAAATACCTGATGGAGCAGCAGCTCGCGCTGCCCGCCTACGAGCAGGTGCTCAAGGCCGGCCACACCTTCAACCTGCTGGACGCGCGCGGGGCGATCAGCGTGACCGAACGTGCCGCCTACATCGGCCGCATCCGCAACATCTCGCGCAGCGTGGCACAGAGCTACCTCGACAGCCGTGCCCGCCTCGGCTTCCCGATGGCGCCGAAGGAATGGGCCGACGAGGTCGTGGCCCAGCTCGACAAGAACAAGAAGGCTGCCTGATGACGACGAAAAACCTGCTGGTCGAACTCTTCGTCGAAGAGCTGCCGCCCAAGGACCTGAAGAAGTTCGGTGCCTCGTTCTCGTCGGTGCTGGCCGAGAGCTTGAAGGCCAACGGCCTTGCCACCGAACATTCCGCGATCACCTCGTATGCCTCACCGCGCCGACTCGCCGTGCACATCAGCGCCGTGCGCGCGCAGGCCGACGACAAGGCGGTGTCGCTCAAGCTCGTGCCGGTGAGCGTGGGCCTCGCGGCCGACGGCCAGCCCACGCCGGCGCTGCTGAAGAAGCTGGCCAGCGTGGGCGCCGATGCGTCGGTGCTGCCTTCGCTTCGCCGCCAGATGGACGGCAAGGCCGAAGCGCTCTTCTACGACAGCACCGCGCGGGGCATGACCCTCGCCGCCGGTCTGCAGGACGCTCTCGACAAGACACTCGCGCAACTGCCGATCCGCAAGGTCATGCAGTACCAGCTCGCCGACGGCTGGCGCAGCGTCAACTTCGTGCGTCCGGCGCACGGCCTCGTCGCGCTGCATGGTGCCGACGTGGTGCCCGTGTCCGTGCTCGGCCTGACCGCCGGCCGCGAGACGCACGGCCACCGCTTCGAAGCCAGCGTCGACCCGATCGTGCTGCAGGACGCCGACCACTACGCCCGCCAGCTCGAAGAGCAGGGCGCGGTGATCGCGAGCTTCGACGCGCGCCACGGCGAGATCGTGCGCCAGCTGCAGCACGAGGCCGGCAAGCTCGGCCTCGTGCCCATCGACGATGCGGCCCTGCTCGACGAGGTGACCGCCCTGGTCGAACGCCCCAACGTGCTGCTGTGCGAGTTCGAGAAAGAGTTTCTCGACGTGCCGCAAGAGTGCCTCATCCTCACGATGAAGGCCAACCAGAAGTATTTCCCGCTGCTCGATGCGCACGGCAAGCTGACGAACAAGTTCCTCATCGTCAGCAACATCCGCCCTGAAGACCCGAGCCGCGTGATCGGCGGCAACGAGCGTGTGGTGCGCCCGCGCCTGGCCGACGCCAAGTTCTTCTTCGACCAGGACCGCAAGAAGACGCTGGCCTCCCGCGTGCCCGGCCTCGCCAAGGTGGTCTACCACGGCAAGCTCGGCACGCAAGGCGAGCGCGCCGAGCGGGTGCAAGCCATCGGGCACGCCATCGTCAACCTGCTGCGCCTGGCGACCGTGCCCTACTCGGTGGACGACAAGGACCACTTCGACGTGCTCGACAGCAAGGTGCGCGAGGCGGCGCAGCTTGCCAAGGCCGACCTGTTGACCGACATGGTCGGCGAGTTCCCCGAACTGCAGGGCGTGATGGGCGGCTACTACGCGCGCCACGAAGGCCTGCGCGACGGCGTGGCCATCGCGATCGAAGACCACTACAAGCCGCGCTTCGCCGGCGACACGCTGCCGCGCAACCATACCGGCACCGTGCTCGCGCTGGCCGACAAGCTGGAGACGCTGGTGGGCCTCTTCGGCATCGGCCAGTTGCCCACCGGCGACAAGGACCCGTTCGCGCTGCGCCGCCATGCCCTGGGCGTGATCCGCATCCTGGTCGAGAAGGATCTGCACCTCTCGGTCGCCGAGCTGGTGAAGGCCGCCGTGCCGGCTTTCAGCACGCTGATCGAGGACCCGACCGAGGCGCTGTCCGGCTTCATCTACGAACGCCTGGCCGGCACGCTGCGCGAGCAGGGCTACAGCGCGCATGAGGTCGATGCGGTGCTGGCGCTGCGCCCGGCGCCGAACGAGGTGGCCCGGCGACTGGCGGCCGTGCGTGCCTTTGCCGCGCTGCCCGAGTCCGCCTCGCTGGCGGCCGCCAACAAGCGCGTGGCCAACATCCTCAAGAAGGCCGAAGGAACGGTCGACGCCAAGGTCGACCCCGCCTTGCTGAAGGAGCCGGCCGAAGCCGCGCTCTACGAGGCGCTGCAGAAGGTCAAGCCCCGGGCCGATGCGGCCTTCGACGCCGGCGACCAGACCGCCTCGCTGCAGGCCCTCGCCGCGCTCAAGGAGCCGGTCGATGCCTTCTTCGACAAGGTGATGGTCAACGCCGAAGACCCCGCGCTGCGTGCTAACCGCCTCGGTCTTCTCGCCACCCTGCACGCCGCGATGAACCGCGTGGCGGACCTGTCCCGACTGGCAGCCTGATGCGACACGAGCAGGGTGCGATGAACCTCATCATCCTCGACCGCGACGGCACCATCAACGAGGACCGCGACGACTTCGTCAAGTCCGCCGAGGAGTGGGTGCCGCTGCCGGGGGCGCTCGAAGCCATCGCCCGGCTCAACCAGGCCGGCTGGCAGACGGTGATCGCCACCAACCAGTCGGGCCTGGGCCGCGGCCTCTTCGACATGGCCGCACTCAACGCCATGCACACCAAGATGAACGCCGCGCTGGCCCGCGTGGGCGGCCGCATCGGTGCTGTTTTCTTCTGCCCGCACGCACCGGAAGACCAGTGCGGTTGCCGCAAGCCGCTGCCGGGCCTGTACGAGCAGATCGGCGAACGGTATGGCGCCGATTTGCGCAAGGTGCCGGTGGTCGGCGATTCGCTGCGCGACCTCGAAGCCGCGGTCGCGGCCGGCTGCCCGCCGCACCTCGTGCGCACCGGCAAGGGCGCCGCGCTGACCGACGCCCAGATCGCCCAGATCGAACAGCAGATTCCCGACCTCGAGGTGCACGCCGACCTGGCCGCCTTTGCCGAACACATGATCCAACGCGAACGCAGCGCCCGCAGTGGCAAGACCGACTCCGGCTTCGGGAGGCTCGACTGATGCGCACCGCCTGGTACGCCCTGCGATCGTTTCTCTTCGTGCTGTGGATGTCGGTGACGGTGATCCCGTGGGCCATCGCGGTGATCATCTATTCCGCCTTCGTGCGCGGCGACAAGATGTACTGGGCCTGCGCCGGCTGGCTCATGCAGTCGATGTGGATGTGCCGCCTCGTCTGCGGCGTGCGACCGCGCGTCACCGGCATGGAGAACCTGCCCGACAGTGGCGTGATCCTGCTGTCCAAGCACCAGTCGACGTGGGAGACCTTCTTCTACCCGACGGTGATGGCGCACCCACTCGCCTATGTGTTCAAGCGGGAGCTGCTGTACATCCCCTTCTTCGGCTGGGCGATGGCGCGCATGGACATGATCCACATCGACCGCAGCAAGCGCAACGAGGCCTGGAGCAAGGTGGCCGAACAAGGCAAGCGCCTGATGGACGAAGGCCACTGGGTCATCATGTTCCCCGAAGGCACCCGCTCGCCGCGTGGCCAGAAGGGCACGTACAAGGCGGGCGGCACACGCCTGGCGGTGGCCACCGGCCGGCCCGTGGTGCCGATCGCGGTGAGCTCGGCCAAGTGCTGGCCGCGCAAGTCCTTCCTGCTGCGCCCGGGCGTCGTGGACGTGTCGATCGGCAAGCCGATTCCGTCCGCAGGCCGCGAGCCCGACGAGCTGATGCGCGAAGTCGAAACCTGGATCGAGAGCGAGATGCGGCGGCTCGACCCCGAGGCGTACCGGACCTAGAAC
>DASWSY010000235.1:0-4730 GCA_036402415.1 Rhizobacter sp.
GTCCTCGAAGTGCGTCGTCGAGGAGAAGTCGTTGCCGAACACGCGCAAGGCCGGAGGGCCCATCACACCCAGGTTGAACGTCTCGGTGCACGCGGCCGCGGCAGGGCCGCCTGTGACCATGGCCAGCAGCAGAGCCAGCGCCTTGAACTTCATGGAACCTCCGGTGATTGTTGGGTGTGACGGAATGCGTATCCGAATGTGCCAGCCGTCACGCCGCGGGTGGTGCGCCGCGGCCCCCCGTTCACGGGGCAATACATCACGCAGCGCCCCCCTCGATCGGGTGGAGCAAAACGGTGGAATTTCCGCAACCGCGAACGAGTCGTGAAATACCTCTCAACCTGACCTGATTTCCTCGTCTTAAGGATGTGAGCGTGCCGCGCGCGTATGCTGGCGGCCATGACCCCAGTTCCCCCCTCCTTGCGGCTGGCCGTCGTGGGCGCCGGGCCGGTCGGGCTGAGCCTCGCGCTGCAGGCTGCGCGCGTGCTGCCACGGGCGCACATCAGCCTCTTCGACAGCCGTGATGCAGCGCGCGACGTGTCCGGCGATCCGCGCACGCTGGCCCTGTCGCTCGGCAGCGTGCAACTCCTGCAGCGGCTGGGCGCCTGGGAAGCCGAGCGCGCCCAGCCCATCACCGAAGTCCACGTCTCGCAGCAGGCCCCATCGCTGGGCGGCCTGCTGGCCGACACGTTCGGCGAACCCGAGGTGCGCATCCGCGCCGCCGACGAAGGCGTGCCGCTGCTGGGCGCGGTGCTGAGCTATGGCGCGATCGTCGCGCCGCTGCAGGCCGCGTGGCTCGCAGCCTGCGACCGCGAACCGGCACGCCTCCAGGCCTGCTTCGGCGCCACGGTGCGTGCCCTCAAACCCCTGCCCGACGCCGTGGAAGTGGACGCTGGCGTCGCCGATGCGTTCGACCTCGTGGTGGTGGCTGAAGGCGGCGTCTACACCAGCGAAGCGGCGACCAGCGTGGCGCGGCCCGCCCGCCCACCGCTGCGCCACGACTACGGCCAGCACGCCTGGGTCGGCACGGTGCAACTCGCGCAGGCGCGACCCGGCGTCGCCTACGAGCGCTTCACGCGCCACGGCCCGGCGGCCCTGCTGCCGCTGAAGGAGGGCCGTGCGGCGCTGGTGTGGTGCGTCAATGCGGATGACGATCCGGTGCTCGAGCTGAACGACGCGCAGCGCCTGGCAGTGCTCAACACCCTCTTCCATCCCGAGGTGGGCACCCTCACCGCGGTGTCGCCGCTCAAGTGCTTTCAACTCGGCCTGATGGCCGAACGCACGCTGACGCAAGGCCGCACGGTGCGCATCGGCAACGCGGCGCAGACGCTGCACCCGGTCGCCGGCCAGGGCCTGAACCTGGGCCTGCGCGATGCCTTCGAGCTGGTGCAGGCACTCGCCCGCTCGAACGACGTGCCCGGCGTGCTGCGCAAGCTGGAGTGGCAGCGCGCGCCCGACCGCTGGGCCATGATTGCCGCCACCGATTTCCTGGCGCGCAGCTTCACCTGGAAGCTGCCGGGCGCCGGTGCGGCGCGAGGCTTGGGCCTGGCAGCATTGCAGGCCCTGAAGCCGGTCAAGTCGGCGCTTGCGCGCCAGATGATGTACGGCTCACGCTGAGCCTCTCAGCACAAACGGCGGTGCGAAAGCGCCGGCAACTGCGCCCGCACTTCGGCAATGCGCCCGGTGTCGAGTTCGGCCATCGCCACGCCCTCGCCTTCTTCCACCACCGCCAGCACCTCGCCCCACGGATCGACGATGAGGCTGTGGCCCCAGGTGCGGCGGCCGTTCTCGTGCAGGCCACCCTGCGCGGCGGCGATCACGTAGGACTGGTTCTCGATCGCGCGGGCGCGCAGCAGCACCTCCCAGTGCGCACGACCGGTGGTGTGCGTGAAGGCCGACGGCACGGCGATCAGGTCGCAGGGCGGGGTCATCATGCTGCGATAGAGCTCGGGGAAGCGCAGGTCGTAGCACACGCTCAGGCCCAGTCGCAGCCCGCCCACGTCACAGGCCTGCGGCTCGCGGCCGGCCTGCAGCACCCGGCCTTCGTCGTAGCTCTCGCGGCCGTTGTCATAGCGGAAGAGGTGCAGCTTGTCGTAGCGCGCCACCTGCTCGCCCTCGGGTGAATAGACGCAGCTCGCGTTGAAGACCCGGTCCCCCTGTTCGGCGCGCAGGGGGAGCGTGCCGCCCACCACCCACACCGCGTGGCGGCGCGCGGTCTCGGCCAGCATGGCCTGGATCGGCCCGTCGCCCGGGGTTTCGGCGAGCGCGAGCTTGTCGCGGTCGTGCTGGCCCATGAAGCAGAAGTACTCCGGCAGCACGACGAGCTGCGCCCCGTCGCGCGCCGCGTCGGCGACCAGGCGCCGGGCGGTGTCGAGGTTGCGGTCCACGCTGGGGGTGGACACCATTTGCAGCGCAGCAATCCACATGGGGCTCTTCTCCGTGAGATGGGTCGCGGAAGCTTAAGCATCCGCGCTAAGCCACGCTGCCGCAAGGCGGTTAGGCCTGCGGCAAAATCCGCGCGCCATGGGCTCCGAGACCACTTCCGCCGGTGCAGACCACAGCCGCTTCGTGCAGCGGGTGCGGCGCCGTTTCGAAGCCGAACTCGCGCTGCTCGCCCCAGGCCTGCCCTCGCGCGCGACCATCGACGCCCTGATCGACACGTTGCTCGCACGCGGCCGCGAACTGCCGAGCGCGCTGCGCGTGGCGCGCCACGTCGTGATCGAACGCCTGGCGGTGCTCGACATCGAGCAGGCCTCGCCCATGACCGACGTCACCCGCGCGATGACCGAGCTGGCCGAGGTCACGCTCGACCGCGCGCTGGCCCAGGCCTTCGCCGACCAGGACGAACGCCATGGCCCGCCCCTCAACGAGCGGGGCGAGCGCATCGACTTCTGGGTCGTCGGCATGGGCAAGCTGGGGGCGCACGAGCTCAACGTCTCGTCCGACATCGACCTCATCTACGTCTACGAGGAAGACGGCCAGACCGCCGGCCCCAAGGTCGTCTCCGCCCACGAGTACTTCGCGCAGGTCGCGCGCAGCCTGTACACGCTGATCGGCGACACAACCGACGACGGCTTCGTGTTCCGCGTCGACCTCGCGCTGCGGCCCAACGGCAACTCGGGCCCGCCGGTCGTGAGCCTGGCGATGCTGGAGGAATACTTCCTCGTGCAGGGGCGCGAATGGGAGCGTTTTGCGTGGCTCAAGAGCCGCGTGATCGCGCCCTCGTCCAGCATCACGAGCGGCCGCGCCAAGCAACTGAGCGCCACCGTCACGCCTTTCGTCTACCGCCGCTACCTCGACTACGGCGTCTTCGACGGCCTGCGGCAACTGCACCGCAAGGTGCGCGAGGAAGCGCAGCGCCGCGCCGCCGGCCGCCCCGAGCGCGCCAACGACGTGAAGCTCTCGCGCGGCGGCATCCGCGAGATCGAGTTCATCGTGCAACTGCTGCAGGTGGTGCGCGGCGGCCAGTTCCCCGAGATGCGCACGCGCTCGACGCTGAAAGCCCTCGACAAACTCGCCGCCGGTGGCTTGATGAAGCCCGAGAGCGCCAAGCGCCTGGCCGAGGCGTACGTCTTCCTGCGCCGCGTGGAGCACCGCATCCAGTTCCTCGACGACCAGCAGACGCACGTGCTGCCCACCGCCGATGGCGACCTCGGCTGGATCGCCCGCAGCATGGGCTTCACCTGCAGCGAAGACACCTGCGAGCTGCTGCAGCACCTGGTCGAAACGCGCGAGTTCGTCGCGATGGAATTCGACGCGCTGCTGCACGACGGCAAGGCGCCGGCCAGCCCCGCGAGCAACGATGGCTGCCGCTCCTGCGGCCTGCCGCCGCAGCCGGTCGACAGCCCCGCCTTCATCGAACGCTTGCCGCCTGCCCTCGCCGACCGTGTGCGCGGCTGGATCGACCACCCGCGCGTGCGCATGCTGCGCGAAGAGAGCAAGTTGCGCCTGTCCAAGCTCGTGATGCGCTCCGCCCAGGCCGTGGCCGACGGCAGCTGCAGCCAGGAGGCGGCGGGCCGTTTCATCGACTGGCTCGAGCCGCTGCTGCGCCGCGAAAGTTATCTCGCGCTGCTGGTCGAGCGCCCCGAGGTGCAGAACCGGCTGCTGCGCCTGCTCGGCCTCGCACGCTGGCCGGCGCAGTTCCTGATGCGCCACCCCGGCGTGATCGACGAGCTGGCCGACGAGCGCCTGCTGCATGGCCGCTTCGAGCGCGACAGCTACATCGCCGACCTGGACGCACGCCACACCGCCTGGAGCCGCTTCAACCAGGCCGACGAAGAGTCGCTGCTCGACACGCTGCGCCGTGCCCACCATGCCGAGGTCTTCCGCACCCTGGTGCGCGACGTCGAAGGCCACATCACCGTCGAGCAGGTGGCCGACGACCTCTCGGCGCTGGCCGATGCCACCGTCGAGTGCTGCATCAGCTGGGCCTGGCAGCACCTGAAGCAGCGCCACCGCGACACGCCGCACTTCGGCGTGATCGCCTACGGCAAGCTCGGCGGCAAGGAGCTCGGCTACGGCAGCGACCTCGACCTCGTCTTCATCTTCGACGACACCGCGGAGACCGACAACGACCGCGCCGTCGAAGCCTACGGCGCCTTCGTGCGCAAGCTGATCAACTGGCTCACCACGCGCACGGCGGTCGGCGAACTCTTCGACATCGACACCGCCCTGCGCCCGAACGGCAACTCGGGCCTGCTCGTCACCTCGCTGAGCGCCTACAAGAACTACCA
>DASWSY010000236.1:0-2344 GCA_036402415.1 Rhizobacter sp.
ACGGGCGCGTTCAGCAGCACCTTGCCGTCTTCCACCAGCATCATCGTGCCGACCGACACGATGGGCTTGGTCATCGAGTAGATGCGGAAGATGGAGTCGACCGTCATCGTGGACGGTGCGGAGGCCTGTGGGTTGCGCACGCCGATGGCCTTTTCATGCACGACCTTGCCGTCGCGGTAGAGCACGATCACCGCGCCCGGCAGGCGGCCGGCGGCGGCGTCGCGGGTCACGAGCTCGTCGAGCTTCTGCAGCGCGGCCGCGTTCATCGTGCCCGGGGTCTTGCCGTCATGGTCGCGGCTTCCCGGCGTGGCGCAAGCCGCGAGCAGCAGCGCGCTCGCGGCCAGCGTGGCCACGAGGCTCCGACGCAAGGTCGTGTGGGAAATCGTCATCTGCGGTGTCTCCTGTCGTGTTTGTGTGCTTGTGGGAAGCGTCAGTAGCCACGTTGCCGGTCGACCGCGAGCGGCTGGGCCAGCCCGTCGCGGGCGCGCCGCAGGGCGTCCACGCACTGCTGGGCCACGGTGTCGAACGAGGCCTGCGCGGCGATGTGCGGCGTGGCGACCACCTTGGGGTGCGACCACACCCAGTTGTCGGGTGGCGGCGGCTCGCGTTCGAAGACGTCGAGCGCGGCGCCGGCCAGGTAGCCGCCGTCGAGCAGCGCGCGCAGGTCGGGCTCGACCACCTGCTCGCCGCGGCCGATGTTCACGAAGAAGGCGCCGCGCGGCAGTTGCGCGAGCGTGTGGTGGTTCAGCAGGCCGCGTGTCTCGTCGGTGAGCGGCAGGGCGCAGACGAGGATGTCGGCCTGCGAGAGGAATTCGGGCAGCTCGTCGAGGCCGGCGAAGGTGGCAACCCCCGGCACCTGGCGCGGCGTGCGGCTCCAGCCGCCCACCGGGTAGCCGAGCGGGATGAACGCCCGGGCAATGGCCTGGCCGACGGCGCCGAGCCCCATCACGCCCACGCGGCAGCGCACCGCGGTGCGCACCGGGTGGCGCTTCCATTCGGCGCGGGCTTGCTGCTCGGCGTAGAGCTTCAGGTCACGCGTGAACTGCAGCGTGGTCGCGACCACGTATTGCGCGATCTCGATGCCCTGCATCGGGTCGACCACGCGCGTGACGGGCACCTGCTCGGGCAAGTCGTCGACCAGCAGCTTCTCGGCGCCGGCGCCGGTGGAGCACAGCACGCGCAGGTTGGGATACCGCGGCAGGATGCCCGGCTTCATGCGCCAGGCGAGGATGGCCTCCACCGCCTCGGGCGGCGGGGCGTCATGTTCGGTCCAGACGGGGATGCCTTGTGCGGCTTGGCGGAGGGCGGCGGCGAAGGGTGCCGACGGAAGGGGATTCGACAGCACCAGGATGGCCATGGGGGCAGGCGCTCCTTCTTACGCGTCGTACCCCGGGTTGCGCCGATCGAGCCGGCGCAGCAGGCCCGGCCACACCAGGTTGGAGCCCTGGCCGCGCGAGGCGTCGCGCGCCTGCCGCATGTTGAGCGCGACCACGTCCTGCGGGATGTGCGTGAGCTCGCTGCCGCCCGACTGCGCGAGGATCTGGATGCGGCACGAGGTCTCGAGCGTGTACATGCCCTGGAAGGCTTCGGCCACCGTGCGGCCGCAGGTGAGCAGGCCGTGGTTGCGCAGGATCAGGCAGTTGGCCTTGCCCAGGTCGGCGCACAGGCGTGGCTTCTCTTCGTCGCGCAGCGCGATGCCTTCGTAGTCGTGGTACGCGATGTTGTTGAGCGGCAGCGTCGACTGCTGCGACAGCGGCAGCAGGCCATGCTTCTGCGCCGACACCGCCACGCCGTGCAGCGTGTGCGTGTGCAGCACGCAGTTGACCTCGGGGCGTGCTTCGTGGATCGCGCTGTGGATCACGAAGCCGGCCGGGTTGACGTCGAACTTCGACGGCATCACCTTCTCGCCGTGGTGGTCGACCTTCACCAGGCTGGAGGCGGTGATCTCGTCGAAGAAGAGGCCGTAGGGGTTGATGAGGAAGTTGTCGGGCTCGCCGGGCACGCGGGCCGAGATGTGGGTGAAGACCAGGTCGTCCCACCCGAACAAGGCCACCAGCCGGTAGGCGGCGGCCAGGTCCACCCGTGTTTGCCACTCTTCCGCGGAGACCTGGTTCTTGAGCGACGCAAATTCGAGCGGTGCATTCATGTCGTGTCTCCGGTGAGGTGAGCCTGGTTTTATAGCGACTCGAGCGGAGCTTGTCGAAGTGGACGCTGGTGCGCTCGCATCGATTGCTCCGCCCTGTCGCGTGGGTGATTGCCCTGCGGTTTAAAGCGCCTTCACCAGCTCGGGCACGGCGGTGAAGAGATCGGCTTCGAGACTGTAGTCAGCGACGCTGAAGATCGG
>DASWSY010000237.1:0-12377 GCA_036402415.1 Rhizobacter sp.
GACGGGCGCGGGCGCGGGCGCAGGCTTGGGCGCGGCCACGGGCGCCATCACGACCGTCGCCCCGTCATCGACCGATGCGGGCGATGCTGCGGCGGCCGGCTGGGCCGCGGCCGGCGCGGCCACCGACGGCGTTCCGGCACCGAAGCTGAAGAGCTGTCGCAGCGCGGCCATGTCCTGCGGGCGGTGCTCGGGCCGCACCGAGAGACCCTTGTCCACGGCGGCCAGGAATTCCTGCGTGTAGTGGCCCGCCCCCACCTGCACCGCCGGGACCAGGTCGTCGGTCACCATTCGGCTGACCGACGGCAGCGGCGCACGGCCGGTGATGGCCGCATAGAGCACGGCCGACAGCGCATAGACGTCGGTCCACGCGCCCTGCTTCATCGATGTCGATTCGGCGTACTGCTCGATGGGCGCATAGCCCGACTTCAGGATCACGGTGAGCGCCTGGGTCGCGTCGCTGATGACGCGGCGCGCCGCGCCGAAGTCGAGCAGCACCGGGCGCACCGCCTGCGGGCGGCCCACCTGCGTGGCCGAGTGCTGCAGCAGCAGGATGTTGTCGGGCGCGATGTCGCGGTGGTAGCAGCGCTCGTGGTGCATCGCTTCCAGCGCGTCGATCAGCGGGTGCAGCAGCGAAAGCAGCCAGGCCTCGTCGGGCCGGGCGCCGTTCTCGGTGAGCCATTGCTTGAAGGTCGGGCCCTGGTAGTAGGGCATGACCATGTAGGCGGTGCCGTTCTGTTCCCAGAAGCGGTACACCTTCACCAGCGACGGGTGGTCGAAGGACGCGAGGAGCTGCGCTTCGTTGACGAAGCTGCGCAGCCCCAGCTCGAAGGTCTCGCGGTGGCGCATGGAGCGCACCGACACCTGGTGGTCGTCGCTGCGCGTGGCCAGCGACGAGGGCATGTACTCCTTGAGCGCGACCACGCGGCCGAGCTGGGTGTCGCGGGCCAGGTAGACGATGCCGAAGCCGCCCTCGCCGATCAGGCCCTCGATCACGTACTCCTGCAGGCGGTGACCGAGCGGCAGCGTGTTGCCGTTGCCGTCGATCTCGATGCCTGCGCCGCCCGCCGTCGTCGTGCCTGACGCGCGGTTGCCCATGTTCAATGTTTCCGTCTTGTCCGGCGGAACAGGAGAACTCACCAACGACCCTCCAGCAATTCCGAGAAGTGTTGAGCGGCCGGCAGGCCCTGCGCGACGCTCAGGCTGTTGTCGGGCGCGGCGACATGGTCGGGCCACCAGAGGCTGTGGCCGGCGTAGCGTTGCAAGGCATCGGCCACCAGCAGCCCCTGGGCCCAGGTCGACAAGGACGCGGCGCCGGGCAGAGTGTGCCTCACGCGGCCGGCCAGCAGGTGGGCCGCGGCCGGCGCCACGTGTGCGCTTTCGCCCACGGACGGCGCCCGCGCCAGGGCGGACTCGAAGTCTTCGAGCGTGGCGCCCGGGCGCAGGCTGCCGAGCGCCGCGGCCGCCAGATGGCCATACCAGGCCTGCAGGGCCTCGAGGCCCTGGGCCGTGCCTGGCAAGGCCGGCATGTGGCGGGCGATCACGACCGGGAAGTAGCGCCCGACCTTGTCGACGCTCGGCATCATCACGCCCAGCCACCATTGTTCGTCGACCACACGGGGCGCCCAGGCGAAGCGCCAGATCGGCCCGGTGAGGTAGACCTCGAGCCAGCGCGTGCCGAGCTGGGCCTGGCTCGCCTCGATGCCGCGCGCGAGCCAGGCGTCGCACAGGTCGATGAAGTGCTGCGGCAGCCGGCGGCTCGCGAAGTCGCCCAGCATCGCCAGCTTGCCGTACCAGCCCGGGGCTTCCACGCCCGTGCCGGAAAGTAGGTCCAGCAGTGTCGACTCGTTCATGTGCCAGACCGGAGCCCAGGGTCCTTCACAGCCTGCCGGGGCATGAGAACTGTTCCAGCTCCGGCAGCCGGAAAGGATTGCGCACGCTGCTGGTGGTGACGAGGAAGGTGGCGCGGCGCCCGTCGACGTTGAAGGTCGCACGCCAGCGCTCGGGCCCACCCGCCGGCTCGATCTGCTGCCGGTCGAAGATCTTGAAGAGCGCCCACGGGCCGTCGGTCACCAGGCCCGAGGCGCCGCTGGCCGACACCGGCGTGATCTGCACCCGCACCTGCGAGCTGCCGCGCGGGCCGGGCCATTGCACGGTCGCCGGGATCTGCGGGCCGTGCGAGTACTTCACGAGCTGGCCGTCGACGTCGAGGATGAACTGCGTGATGGTCGCGTCCATCTCCACCGGCTTGAAGTCGAGCCGCACGCTGATCTGGTTGCCGCCGCCGCGGAAGAAGGTGTCGCGGATCATCGCGGCGTGCTGGAACTGCAGCAGCGTGGAGCTGTCGGTGCCCATGCTCGCGCCGTCGACGCTCTTGAACTTCCACGGCTTGGTGGACGTGTCGACGAAGTTGACGAGGTTCTTCTGGAAGAAGGTGTCGAAAAGGCCGCCGGGTGCGAATAGCCGGGCGAAGTCTTCCGGCGTGGCATCGCGCTGGCTGCTGCGCGCGAACGGGTAGCGCCCCGCCACCGCCTGGCGGCAGAACTCGCCGATCTCGGTGTTGATCGCCTGGCCCAGGTTGCTGCGCGTGATCTCGAGCGCCGCCGAGGTGCCGCTCACCGACAGGGTGTTGAGCAGCGAGCGCACCGGCTCGGGCAGGCGCGAGGCCTCGGCCTTCACCTTGTTGGGCACCTCCGAGGGCGGCGGCACGTTGCCGCCCTTCACCGCCGTATCGGCCGCGATCAGCAGCGTGTAGACCTCGTTGATGAGCGCGATGGTGCCGTCGACCGGCGCGGGCAGCTTGCCGTCAGGCGAGCTCACCATCTGGCGCAGGCCGATGAAGCGGTCGTCGACGATGCTCTCGATCGCCTGGCCCGGCGCCACCGCCTGCGTGCCGCCACGGTTGCCCAGCAGGCGCATCAGCTCGTCGCGCGACTTCTGCAGCGCATCGCGCGCCTTGGTTTCCACCTGGCCCACCACGTCCTTGCCCTGGCGCAGCGTGGTCTCGCGCGACATGGCCTTCAGGAGCGGCACCAGCGGGTTGTCGGGCGCCGACAGCACGCGCGCCATCTGCACCGCCTGTGCGAGGTTGGAGGTCTTCACCATCTTGATGTCGGCGATGAACTCTTCCCAGGTCCTGGCGTATTCGGTGAGGTAGAGGCGGCGCACCTCGTCGTTGAGCTGGAGCTTGATGTCCATGTTCTTCAACGCGTTCTGGCGGTTGCTGTCGGTGACGCCCAGCACCCAGCTCTCTTCGTCGGCCAACTGGCCCGACACCCGCTCCACCTCGCGCTGGAAGCCCTTGTGGTAGCCATCGTGCGTGAAGAAGCCCGGCACGCCCTTGGTCAGCGGCTGGCCGCTGCCGCGCGTGAAGACGAGCGGCGCGCCCGGGCCGGCCTTGGCGGTCACGGTGAAGTCGGGGAACTCCGCGCCCAGGCCCTGGCGCTTCATGCGGCGGTAGATGCGCTCGGTGAGCGGCGTGGCCACGAGACGGGCGCGTGTCTGCGCCACGAGGTTCTTGTCTTCCGGCAGCGGCGAGACGACGGCGCCTTCGGCCAGCAGCGCATCGAGGTGCGATTCGAGGGCGGCGCGCTGCTCGGTGGTCACCGCGCGCGGCAGCGTGAGCTCCCAGTCGGCGGTGACGTAGAGCTTGAGTGCCTGGGGGTCGAAGCGCTCGGGGTCGTACAGCATGATGTACGCCTTCAGCGCCTCGTACTGCAGCTCCGGGTTGTCGTTGCCGTTCTTGAGCTGCTCCTCGATGCCGAGCGCGATGCGCGGCAGCACGGCATCGATCAGCATGCGGCGGTAGGCCTGCTGCGAGGCGGCGTCGAGCTTCTTGCCCTGGTAGAGGCCGAAGCCGAGCGACAGCGGAACCGACTCGCCGATGCTCGCGCGTGCCAGGTCGCGCGTGGCTTCGAGCGCCGGCAGCAGCACCAGCACGTCGGGCGAGTTGCGGTTGGGCGTGGCCTGCACCAGCTTCTTGACCTCTTCGGCGGCGGCGCCGACCTTGTCGACATAGCGCTGGTTGCCAAAGTAGCTGATGCCCCAGGCGGTGAGGATGGCGGCGCTCACCAGGCCGATCGCCACGTAGGCCCCGAGCGCCAGGAAGCCGCGGCGGCGCTCCCACTTCAGGTCGGTGCCGGCCAGGCCGCTTTCGCCGAACACCACCTCCTTCAGCAGGCGCTGCAGGAAATAGCTCTTGCCGCTGGACTGGTTGGGCGGCACCACGGTGCGCTCCAGCCGGTAGGTGCGCGCGATGCGGCCGAGCATGCGGTCGATCGGCGTGCCTTCCTGGGTACCGCTCACGAAGTACACGCCGCGCAGCAGCGGGTGGGCCTCGAACTGCGAGGGTGAGAACACCTGCTCGGTGAAGTCCTTGAGCAAGCCCTTCAGGGCTTCGAACTGCTGCGGGAAGGCGTAGATGCGCGCGCGGCGACCCGCATCGCGCTCCATCTGCAGCTTGCCGATGAGGCCATCGGTGAGACGCTTCTCCAGCGCATCGAACTCGCTGCCGAAGGCCGAGAGATCGGTGCGCTGATGCTTGTCGAGCTTGAAGGTGAAGCCCCAGGGTGCGGCGCGCGTGTCCTTGTCGACGTCGCCCAGCGTTTCCATGAAGCCGGCCAGCAGGTCGCACTTGGTGACCAGCAGGTAGATCGGGAAGCGCATGCCCAGGTGCTGGTGCAGCTCCTGCAGGCGCGCACGCACGGTGGCGGCGTGCTGCTGGCGCTGGGCCGCGCTCTGCGTGAGCAGGTCCGTGACCGAGACGGTGACCAGCACGCCGTTGAGCGGCTGGCGCGGCCGGCTGCGCTTGAGCAGGCCGAGGAAGCCTTCCCAGGCCTTGGCGTCGGTGTCCTGGTGGCTGTCTTGTGTGGTGTAGCGGCCGGCGGTGTCGATCAGCACCGCCTGGTCGGTGAACCACCAGTCGCAGTTGCGCGTGCCGCCCACGCCCTTCACCGAGTGCTCGCCACCCGCTGCGGCCAGCGGGAAGTTGAGGCCGGAGTTGACGAGCGCCGTGGTCTTGCCCGAGCCCGGCGCGCCGATGATCACGTACCAGGGCAGCTCGTACAGGTAACGCTTGCCCACCCGCGACGAGAGGCCGCTCCACAGGCCGGAGATGCCGCCTTGCGGCTGCTCGAACTTCGCGGTCTTGAGCGTCTGCAGCGCCTTCGTGAAGCGCTCGTGGAGCACCTTGATCTCGCCGTCGCCAGCGCTCTCGGTGGCGGCCGGCGCCAGCAGCTGGTTGACCACCTTGTCGTTCTTCTTGCGCGACGCGACGAGCTTCCACACCTGGCGCAGCACGATCAGCAGGACGATCAGGCCGATGAAGACGAGCCGCGCGGTCGTGCTTTCGAGCGGCCGCCAGTTGCCGATGGCCACCAGCGGCCCGACGATCCAGATCACGAGGGACAGCGCCAGCAGGCCCAGCACCAGCAGCAGCCAGGGGTTGAAGATGAGGCCAAGGATCTTCTTGATCACGATCCGGCTCCGCGCGTCACGAACAAGGTGATCTCCACTCGGCGGTTGAGCGCCCGGTTGGTGGGCGTGTCGTTGGTGGCAACGGGCTCGCCGTCGGCGCGGCCCTCGGCGCGCACGCGGTCCGCGGGCAGCCCGTTGCCGACCAGGATCTCGCGCACGGTCTTGGCCCGCTCCTCGGACAGGTGCCAGTTCGACGGGAAGCTCGCGGTGCGGATGCGCACGTTGTCGGTGTGGCCGGTCACGACGACGGCGCCTGGCACCTGCTTCAGGGCCTCGGCGATGCGCTTCATCAGCGCTTCGCGCTCGGCGGTGAGCGAGGCGCTGGCAGGCGCGAAGAGACCGTCGCCGCGGATGGTGACGACCGAACGGTCGACCTCGTCGCGCACCGTCACTTGTTCGCCCTTGATGTCGGCCACCAGGAACTGGGCCAGGCGCGGCTTGGGCGCGGGTTGTTTCACCGGCGGCTGCGGCGGGTTGAGCCGCAGCTCCTGGATGCGGCCGAAGACCGGGTCGGACTCGCCGCTCAGGCGGAACGCGAGCAGGCTGTAGATCGCCACCAGCAGCAGCGCCACCACCGCCGCCGTGACCCACAGCGGCAGCCAGGTGAGCATGCTGCGCTTGCTGGGCTTCACGCCTTCCCAGTTCTGGGCCAGCGCCGGGGCGAAGGGCCCCCTCTCCTTCTGCAGGATCTGCGCGAGCCGCTCGCGCACCGCTTCGAGCTGCGCCTTGCCACCATCGACCACGCGGTAGCGGCCTTCGAAGCCGAGCGAGAGCGCGGCGTAGATGAGCTCCAGAAGGTCGCGGTTGGCCGAGGGGTTCTCGGCCAGCTTGGCCATGAGCTGGAAGACCTTCTCGCCACCGCCGGTCTCGTTGTGGAACATCGCGAGCAGGCTGTGGCGGCCCCACTGGCCCGCGGCGCCCCAGGGCATGCTGGCGGCCGTCTCGTCGAGCAGCGTGCAGAGGATGTAGCGCGCGGCGAGCACACGTTCAGGGGCGATCCCTTTCGCGCGTGCGCCGGCCTCGAACTCGCGCACCCCTTGCGCCATCGACTCGCGCAGCGCCGCGGCGTCGGCCAGGCGCGTGGTGGCGCGCACCTGCGGCACGAGCGCGAGCAACGGGTTGGCCAGGGCCACGAGCGGGTTGAGGCCGCTCTCGGGCACGCCCAGGTCGGCGGCCACGTCGGCACCACCTGCCCCGCCGCGCGGCACGGCGGCCGGCGGCATCGCGGCCGCGGCGCGCCCACCGGGCGTGGGCATGATGAAGGTGCGGCCGGTGTCGATGTCGGCGAACGGGTCGTCCGGGGTGGGGGTGCTCATCGCGGGCTCGGTTCTGGGTGTCGGAGGTCAGGCGCGCAGCGCGGCTACTTGCGGATCGCCCACAGCTCCAGCTCCAGGCCGGGGAAGTCGCCCGCGGTGTGCATCGCGAAGCTGCCGTTCTGCTCGATCGGTTTCCACAGCTCGCCGCCGCGGTCGAGCTCGAAGTAGAAGTAGCCCGCGTGGAACGGCAGCTGGCGCGGTGCGACCGGCAGCGCCCGCAGGCCGATGCCCGGGAGCTGCAGGTTGACGAGATCGCGGATCTTCTCGGGCGGCCCGATCTTGGTCTGCGCCGGGAAGCGCTGGCGCAGCTGCTCGCCGGGCAGTTGCGCATTGACCGCGAGCACGAAGGTCGCGCTGCGCGCGAGCTCGAGGTCGTTCACGACCGCCGTGCGCACGCCGTGCTTGCGGTCGACGAGGTCGATCTGCAGCGCGTTCTGCTCCAGCACCGCGGTGAGCATGCCGCGCAGCGCGTCGAACACCGGCGTGAAGGTGCGCGCCAGGTCGTCGTGCCGGTACGGCGGGAATTCGGGCGGGCGGCGCGCGCTGCTGGAGAGCGTGGCGAGGTCGCCCGCCAGGCGCAGGCAGTCGCCGTGCAGCTCGCGCGGATGCGCCACCGGCGTGGCGGCGTGCTGGCTGAAGACGGGCTCGTTGCGGTTCAGCGTCTGCAGCATCAGGAAGTCGGCCATCTCCGAGACGCCGTGGCTGAGCTGTCCCATGCGGCCGGCAAGCTGCTGCGCACGCTGCAGGATGAGGCCGTGCAGCAGGGAGGCGCTGGCCGAGAGCTGCGCGGTGGCATCGATCGCCACCTGCGGCGGGATGTAGTGGCGCTCCAGCGTCACCTGCCCGTCGCTGCGGCGCTCGGCGACGAAAGCCACGCCGAGCAGCGCGTAGGCCTCGCCCGCTTCCTTGGCGCGCACGAGGCGCAGGCGCAGCCGGCCGGTCTGGATGGTGGTGGGCTCGTCGGACGCGTCGGTGTTGTCGCGCACGTCTTCTTCGATGGCGCTGAAGCGCGCCAGCTCACCGTCTGCGCCGGTGCCGAAGTCGACCTCGTTCAGGCCCTCGCGCTGCAGCGGCAACGCAAGATAGATCAGCTCGCCCTTCACATCGGGCGAGATCTCCAGCGGCGCCGGCAGCGGGTCGAGCTGCGGCATGGCGAAGGGGGTGCCGTCGGGCAGCATGCCGCTCGCGCGCGTGAGCCCCACCTTGCCCAGGGCGAGCAGCCCTTCGTCGATCTCCAGGTCGGCAAAGCCCCACGCGAAGGGCGAGAGGCAGCGCGCACGCGCATCGACCAGCCGTTCGAGGTAGCGGGTTTCCTGCTGGAAGTGATGGGGCTGCAGGAACATGCCCGAGGACCACACGACTTTGGCGCGCCAGCTCATTGCGGTTTTCGTTTTCTTCCGGGGGGTGGATTACTTGGGCGAGGTGCGCGTGGCCTGCAGCACGATGCCGTCGAGCTTGATGTCGAGCACGTTCTTCTTGTTGGCCACGACCGGCACCACGGCACGCCAGCGCGCACGCTCGAGCTCGCGGAAGGCGGCCATCACGCCGATGAACTTGGTGTCGGGCGCGAGCGGCTTGGCGATGGGCTTGCTGTCGCCGGGGCGCAGCACGAACTCTTCACGGCTCACCAGCTCAGCGGCGAGCACCGCCTGGTCCTTCTCGAAGAGCGACACGAAATCGGCCTGCTCGAAGAGCGTGGGGGCCTTGAGTTCGAAGACGCGCACCACCACCGGCGACGGCCGGCGACGCGCATCGGGGTTGACCTGGGCGCCGGCCACCACGCTCGCGTTGAGCGTGGCCGGCCCCTTGCTGAACATGGCGCAGCCGGGCAAGGCCAATGCCGCGGCCGCGCCCGAGGCGGACAACAACCAGCGGCGACGGTCTTCGAGGGTGAAAAGCGGGGTCATGTGCGGGAGGCTCGGGTTCGTGTTGGGCAGGGGCGCGCGAGGCGCCCCGAGAGTCGCTCGCAGAATAGCGGCGGCGCTTGTGCGGGCCGCGTGACCAAGGTCACCCGCTGCCCCTGTGCCAACGTCGCCGGACCGGTTGACGAAGGTCAGTTGGTGGCGCCCCCCGCGCGGCCTACCCTTCCTGCATGAAACGCCCGCCGACACGTGCAGCCCTGAGCCTGGCGCTCGCCAGTCTGGCCGCGCTCGCCGCTTGTTCGTCGACCCGGGCACCTGCGCCTCCACCCCTGGTCAACACCGCCGCAGCCCCGTCACCCGCACCGGTTGCGCCGACGACCGCAGCACGTGCCTCGGCGCCACCTGCCAAGGCCGCCGCGAAGCCCCCGAGCGAGGTGCGCACGCGCAATGCCATGTTCAAGCAGGCCAGCTACGACGAGCTGCCCGGCTGGCACGACGACGACATGCGGGCGAGCTGGAGCGCCTTCCGCAACTCGTGCGACGTGCTGCAAAAGCGCGACGACTGGCGCGAGATCTGCGCGGCCGCGAAGACCGTGCCGCCGACCTCGCGCGCGATGCGAGGCTTCTTCGAAAGCCGCTTCACGCTGCTGCGCATCCTGCATACCGACGCGCGCGGCGACGGCGAGGTGACCGGCTATTTCGAACCCCTGCTCGAAGGCCAGATGCAGCGCGACGCCGAGTTCAGCACCCCGGTGCTCGGCGTGCCTCGAGACCTCTACACGCTCGACTGGACGCGCGTGCCCAAGGCGCAGCGCCGCGGTGTCGTGCGCGTGCGGCCCGAGGGCAACCTGTTGCTGCCGGCGCTCGCCGGCGACGCCGGCGCCTATGCGATCGACCTGCGCCGCTTCGTGCTCGACGACCGCGACCGCCGCCTGCGCGTGCGCCTGGTGGGCCAGCCCGGCAGCGCCGATGCACGCGTGGAGCCTTACTACACGCGCGCCGAACTCGAAGCGCGCGGCCTGCCGCAAGGCATCGACGCGCCGGTGGTGGTGTGGGTCAACGACCCGCTCGCGCTCTACGCGATGCAGGTGCAGGGCTCGGGCCGCGTGCGCATGCCCGACGGCCAGATCATGCGGCTGCAATATGCCGAGCAGAACGGCCACCCCTTCCGGCCGCTGCGCGTGGTGCCGCGGCAAAGCATGCGCATGGCCACGCGCAGCCTCTCGACCGCCGGCAACGTGTCGGAGGACGCCGACCGGTTCGTGATCGAAGGCGATGCCGAAGACGGCGACGACGCGACAGACGACACCCCGGTGCTCACCCGCGGGATGGGCGGCGCCCGGCCCGCGCAAACGGCCTCGCCACGCACCGGCGGCGGTGCTGCGGGCGCCCGCGCATCGACCTCGGATCCGCTGGTCGACGAGTTGCTGAAAGGCGCGCGCAAGTCGCCATCCGCACCCGCGGCCGGCAGGCGCCCGGCGGCACCGGCGAGTCCGCCGGCGCCTGCACGCCTGAGCGTGAGCAGCCGCCTGTCCTCCGACCCGAGCTTCGTCTTCTTCAAGACCGTGGCCGACCGGCCGCACAGCGAGGGCCCGCAGGGCGCGCTGGGCGTGCCGCTCACGCCCGGCCGCTCGGTCGCGGTCGACCCGCGCGTCACGCCGCTCGGCTACCCGGTCTACCTGAGCGCGCCCGCGCCCAAGGGCTCGACCCTCTCGATGCAGCGCCTGGTGTTCGCACAGGACACCGGCGGCGCCATCCGCGGCGCGGTGCGGGCCGACTACTTCTGGGGCTTCGGCAACGAAGCGGGCCAGATGGCACGGTCCACCCGCCACCGCGGCCAGATGTGGGTGATGCTGCCGGTGGCCGAGGCCAGCCGCCTGGCCACGAGCAAGCTGCTCACCCGCGGCGTGGCCCTCGGCGCGGCTGAGGCCGACACCACCTGCCTGGTGCCGGACGGCGAGTTCTGCGTCGAAGTCGATCCATGAAAAAAGGGCACGCCGCCCGGCGTGCCCCTTGATCGATTCGTCCAGCTGCGATCAGTACGGGCAGTTCTCGCGGTAGTCGGAGAACGGGCCGAAGAAGCCCAAGTCCGCCTGGTGCTGCGCACCGCACAGGAACGGGCTGTAGCGCGTGTCTTCGTCCATGAAGCGCTTGAACCACGAGATCATGTAGCGGCCCACCAGCGGGTAGTTCGACGAGAGCTGCGGGAAGAAGTGGCCCTCTCCGTTCAGCTCGGCGTAGGCCTTGCGCGTGCTCGACGGCAGGCTCGTGTAGAACGGAATCGAATGCGACCGGACGCTCGCGATGGTGTCCGACTCCCCACCGATGATGAGCGTGGGCACCGTCACCGTGCGCCAGCTCTTGGTGGTGTGCCAGGGCGCGAGCGGCACGGCCGCCTTGTACGAGGGGTTGTCGCGTGCGGCGGCCAGCGTGCCGCCGCCGCCCATCGAGTGGCCGGCGACGCCCAGGCGCGAAGCGTCCACCTTGTTGTAGAGCACGTTCGAGCTGGAGCGGCTCATGCTCACCACGCGGTCGAGTGCGGCCTTGAGCTGGCGGCCGCGGCTGTCGGGTTGGTCGGAGGTGGTGATGGTGTCGATGGTGATGACCACGAAGCCATGCGAGGCCAGGCGCTCGCCGATCCAGCTGATCGACGACTGGTAGGCGGTGAAGCCGGGCGACACCGCGATCGCGCCATACGTGCCCGTGGCCGTCGGGTAGTACACCGTACCGCCGCCGAAGCCGCTGGCGCTGGTGCGTGAGATGGAGGTGGAACGGATGGCGAACGGGCCGCGGCTCGATTCGAGCGCGGAGGTCGTCGGGTCAGGCCCCTTTTGGTACTGGGCGTGGGCCACGCCGGCCAGCAGCACGCTGGCGGCCAGCAGGGAAGCCTTGGCGAACTGCGCCACATGGCGCAGCGTGGGGGTCAATGCAGATTGCATGGTGTCTCCTGATATTGGACGTGCACGACTGTGCTTTTGAACGTTTCGTGGATTCCCCCTGATCCAGGCAGCGACGGTTGCACGCACATGGCGTGCAATTGCCGACAGATGCTTCTGCCCGGAGGGGTTTTCAGCGCACGCGCTCGGGTGGGTCGCATGCCCGATGGCAGCGTACTCACCCCGTGGCCGGACGGCTTGTCGCGAGTTGCTGACCCGCCGCCAGAGGCGAAATGACCGTGTGGCACACTTCGCCGCTTTCGTTTTTCGTCCCTGCGCGGACCGCTGTACTTGAACAAGATTCTTCTGCAGTTGGCAGCCGAACTGAAGGTTCGTGCCGCCCAAGTGAACGCCGCGGTGGAGCTGCTCGACGGAGGCGCCACCGTCCCCTTCATCGCCCGCTACCGCAAGGAGGCCACCGACGGCCTCGATGACACGCAGCTGCGCGAGCTGGAAAGCCGCCTGGGCTACCTGCGCGAACTGGAAGAGCGCCGCGCCGCGGTGCTCAAGAGCATCGACGAGCAGGGCAAGCTGACGCCCGAGCTGCGTGCGGCCATCGAGACGGTGCCGACCAAGCAGGAGCTGGAAGACCTCTACCTGCCTTTCAAGCCCAAGCGCCGCACCAAGGGCATGATCGCCCGCGAGGCGGGCCTGGAGCCGCTGGCCGACAAGCTCTTCGCCGACCCGACGCTCGACCCCGCAGCCGAGGCGGCCGCCTTCATCAACGCAGAGGCCGGTTTTGCCGACGCATTCGCCGTGCTCGACGGCGTGCGTGACCTGCTCAGCGAGCG
>DASWSY010000238.1:0-8296 GCA_036402415.1 Rhizobacter sp.
CTCGCCGTTGCTGTTGCGCAGGATCGCGCCTTCGCCACGGCAACCTTCGGTCAGCAGCACGCCCGCGCCGGCCACGCCGGTCGGGTGGAACTGCCAGAACTCCATGTCTTCCAGCGGGATGCCGGCACGCGCCGCCATGCCCAGGCCGTCGCCGGTGTTGATGAAGGCATTGGTGCTGGCCGCGAAGATGCGCCCCGCCCCGCCCGTGGCGAGCAGCACGGTCTTGGCTTCGAGGATGTGCAAGTCGCCGGTTTCCATCTCCAGCGCGGTGACCCCCACCACGTCGCCTTCGGCGTCGCGGATCAGGTCGAGGGCCATCCACTCCACGAAGAAGTGCGTGCGGGCCTTGACGTTCTGCTGGTACAGCGTGTGCAGCATGGCGTGGCCGGTGCGGTCGGCCGCGGCGCAGGCGCGCTGCACCGGCTTCTCGCCGTAGTTGGCGGTGTGGCCGCCGAAGGGGCGCTGGTAGATCGTGCCGTCGGGGTTGCGGTCGAACGGCATGCCGAAGTGCTCGAGCTCGTAGACGACCTTCGGCGCTTCACGGCACATGAATTCGATGGCGTCCTGATCGCCGAGCCAGTCGGAGCCCTTCACCGTATCGAAGAAGTGGTAGTGCCAGTTGTCCTCGCTCATGTTGCCGAGCGAGGCGCCGATGCCGCCCTGAGCGGCGACGGTGTGCGAGCGGGTCGGGAAGACCTTGGAGAGCACGGCCACGTTCAGGCCGGCCTGGGCCAGCTGCAGCGACGCGCGCATGCCGGAGCCGCCGGCCCCGACGATCACGACGTCGAACTTTCTCTTTGCAATCGATGCGCTCACGTTCACAGTCTCCACAGCACTTGGATGGCCCAGCCGGCACAGCCCACCAGCCACACCAGCGTGGCCACTTGCAACGTGAGCTTCACGCCGACCGGCTTGACGTAGTCCATCAGAACGTCACGGATGCCCACCCAGACGTGGTAGGCCAACGCGACGATGGTCACGAATGTCAGGAAGCGCATCCACTGCGCGCTGAAGATCGACGCCCACTTGTCATAGCCCATCGGGCCGGGCAGCAGCACCTGGACGATCAGCACCAGCGTGAAGATCGCCATCAGCACCGCGGTGACACGCTGCGCGAGCCAGTCTCGCAGCCCATAGTGCGCACCGACCACCGTGCGCTTGGAACCGTAGTTCGGAGTCGTCATGTCGTTGATCAGAAAAAGAGCTTGAAACCGAGGGCCAGCGTGAGCACGATGCTCACGCCCAGCGTCACGAGAGCGGAGCTGCGGCCGAATTCCTTCGAGACCGAGTGCGTGGCGTCCATCCACAGGTGGCGCAGACCGGCAATGAAGTGGTGCAGGTAGGCCCAGATCAGGGCGAGCACGACCAGCTTCACGAGCACGGCCGGGAAGATCCACAGGCCGCTCACGAACACGCTCGTGAACTCGCCGTAGCTGATCTCGGAGGTGAGGCTCTTGTCGAGCAGCCAGATGACGAAAGGCAGCAGCACGAACATCAGGATGCCGCTCACGCGGTGGAGGATGGACACCCACCCGGCCGGCGGAAGCCGGTATTGCGTGGCTTCGATGAGGCGCATGTTGGCGCCGGGTCTTTGCTTCGCTGTGGTCTCTGCCATACCCAACCTGTAATCCTGTAGAAACTTTCGGAGTTTATTGCAACGCAGCAGGGTTTCGCCCGATCGGCACGATTTCTGCGGTCGCGGATCGCCCTGCCTGCAGTCCTAGCTCAATTCATTGCGGTAGTAGTGCGCCTGGGTGTTGTACAGGCCTCGACGCAATTCCACCGGCTTGTCGCCGTAGGTGCGCGACAGCCGCTCCACGCTGAGCAGGGGCGCTCCCACCGGGACCTGCAGCAACTCCGCAGCACCGGCATCGGCCGCGACGGCACGCAGCTGCTCTTCGGCGCGGATCATGCGCACGCCGAACTCGGTTTCGAAGAGACCGTACATCGGCCCCTGGTACTCGCTCAGGCGCTCGGCGGTCAGGCCGCGGAACAGCACCCCGTTGAGCCAGATGTCGTCGAGCACGACCGGCGCCCCATGGAAATGAAGCACGCGGCGAACTTGCACCGCCATGTCGCCGGACTTCAGCTCCAGGGCCCGTGCCACGTCGGCCGGGGCGCGAACGCGGCGGCAATCGATGAAGCGGCGCTGCGCTCCGCCAGGCTGCCCGTCATCGGGCATCAGGCGCAGGAAGCGGTACTGGATCTTCTCCTCGGCGTGGGTCGCGACGAAGGTGCCCTTGCCCTGCCTTCGCACCACGAGGTTTTCGTCGGCGAGCGCGTCGATCGCCTTGCGCACGGTGCCCTGGCTCACCTTGAAGCGGGCCGCGAGCTCCATCTCGCTCGGGATGGCCTCCCCGGGCTTCCACTCGCCGCTCTGCAGGCTGCGGGTGATCAGCGACTTGATCTGCTGGTAGAGCGGGCTGAACGCCGGGCCGTCGCCCTCGCCTTCCGCGGGGCGGGCAGCAGCGGGAACGGACGTGGAGGTGGCCATGCCCGGAATTGCAACACAAGCGTCCGGTTGGCGTCCACGCCCATTTGATAGATGTCTTATATAAGACATAAGAGCATTGACACCCCCCGGGTTGCCACCTAGACTCGCCTACACTTCCCGGCTCACCAGAAAAGCGCCCTCCGAGGCGGCCCGAATACCTCTTTCCCTGAACCTTCCGGAGCCTTCCATGAGCAAGAAACCCGTTCGTGTTGCCGTCACCGGCGCTGCTGGCCAGATCGGCTACGCCCTGCTGTTCCGTATCGCCTCCGGCGAGATGCTGGGCAAGGACCAGCCGGTGATCCTCCAGCTCCTGGAGATCCCCGACGAGAAGGCCCAGAAGGCGCTCAAGGGCGTGATGATGGAGCTCGACGATTGCGCCTTCCCGCTGCTGGCCGGCATGGAAGCCCACGGCGACGCCAACACCGCCTTCAAGGACACCGACTACGCCCTGCTCGTGGGCGCCCGCCCCCGCGGCCCCGGCATGGAGCGCAAGGACCTGCTCGCGGCCAACGCCCAGATCTTCACCGCCCAGGGCAAGGCCCTCGACAAGGTCGCCTCGCGCAACGTCAAGGTGCTGGTTGTCGGCAACCCCGCCAACACCAACGCCTACATCGCGATGAAGTCGGCCCCCAGCCTGCCGCGCGAGAACTTCACCGCCATGCTGCGCCTGGACCACAACCGCGCCGCTTCGCAGATCGCCGCCAAGACCGGCAAGCCGGTTTCGTCCATCGAGAAGCTGGCCGTGTGGGGCAACCACTCGCCGACGATGTACGCCGACTACCGCTTCGCCACCATCGACGGCAAATCGGTCAAGGAGATGATCAACGACGACGTGTGGAACAAGGACGTGTTCCTGCCCACCGTCGGCAAGCGCGGCGCCGCCATCATCGAAGCGCGCGGCCTGTCCTCGGCTGCCTCGGCCGCCAACGCCGCCATCGACCACATGCGCGACTGGGCCCTCGGCACCAACGGCAAGTGGGTCACGATGGGCGTGCCCTCCAACGGCGAGTACGGCATTCCGAAGGACGTGATGTTCGGCTACCCGGTCACCACCGAAGGCGGCAAGTACAAGATCGTGGAAGGCCTGCCGATCGACGCCTTCAGCCAGGAGCGTATCAACCTGACGCTCAAGGAACTCCAGGAAGAGCAGGACGGCGTCAAGCACCTGCTCTGATCGCCCGACGCGCAGAAGACAAAGGCCGGTGCATCACGCTGCTGGCCTTTTTTTCGTCCCGCCCTCGACACCACCATGCCGCTTCATCCCAGACTAGCCTTGTTCGACGCGCGCGAAGTCGCGCCGTCGCTGCCGGTCTGCGACCACTACTGCGGGGTCGAAGCGCGCATGCGCAAGAGCCTGCAATTGCAGGCGGAGCTCGGCCCTGTCTTCGATGTCACGCTCGACTGCGAAGACGGTGCGCCGGTGGGTGGCGAGGCCGAACACGCCCACCTGGTGGCTGAGATGGCCACCTCGGAGCTCAACCTGCACGGCCGGGTCGGCGCACGCGTGCACCCGGTCGACCACCCGAGCTTCGACGTCGACGTGGCCACGCTCGTGAAGCGGGCCGGCCAGCGCCTCGCCTACCTGATGGTGCCCAAGGTGGCAGGGTTCGACGAAGCCCAGGCTGCGGTGCGCGCCATCGACCAGGCCATGGTCGAGCACGGCCACCGGCGCGTGCTGCCGGTGCACGTGCTGATCGAGACCCATGGCGCGCTGCGCGAGGTGCAGCGCATCGCCGCGCACCCGCGCATCGAGTCGCTGTCGTTCGGGCTGATGGACTTTGTCTCGGCCCACCGCGGCGCCATCCCGCAGGCGGGCATGAGCGCCCACGGCCAGTTCGAGCACCCGCTGGTGCTGCGCGCCAAGCTCGAGATCTCGGCGGCCTGCCACGCGTACAACAAGACCCCCTCGCACTGCGGCGTCACCGAGTTCAAGAAGCTCGACCTGCTGCGCGACGCCGCGAAGAAGGCGTCGCGCCAGCTCGGCTACCTGCGCATGTGGAGCATCCACCCCGAACAGATCCTGCCCATCGTCGAGAGCTTCGCGCCGACGGTCGCCGAAACCGACCAGGCCATCGAGATCCTGATGGCCGCACAGGCCGCCGACTGGGCGCCGATCAGCCACCACCAGACCCTTCACGACCGCGCGAGCTATCGCTATTTCTGGCACGTGCTGGAGCGTGCACGCCAGACCGGTCAGGCCCTGCCGGCGCAGGTCGAAGAGGCGTTTTTCGCCCACACCCCGGGAGCCGCGGCGTGAACTCCTTCACACCCGCGTTTTGCGGCTTGGCGAACAAATGTTTCAGTGCCGCGCAGCCCCTCGCACTCGGCGCTAGCACGCCGCGCGCGCGCCGTGGGGCTTTGCCGCACCGCGTGTTCGTGACTTCGAACACGCCGGCCCAACCGGCGTTCGGCCTGCTCCGCGCACCAGCCGAAGGCGACGTGCACCGCCTGGGCGCCAGCCGTCTTGCGCAAGGCCAGCAAATTGTTTCAATCCGGGATTTCGCCCTCGAAAGCCACTGTGAGCGCCACTTCACAATCCGGGCTTCCTCAACACCCGGAGTGACTCCATGAGTTCTCGCATCGCACTGGCCGTTGCCGTTTCCCTCGCCTTTGCTGGCGGCGCCGCCCTGGCCCAGACGGCCGCCAAGCCGGCTGCGAAGAAGGCCGCGCCGGCCGAGAAGCCGCTGCCCGCCGCCGACCAGACCCAGCTTGAAGCCGCCGAGCGCACGCACTTCGGCGTGTACGAGTGCGACTTCAAGCAGACGATCGACGTCTCGATGAACGCCAAGAACCCGGGCTACGTCGACGTCAAGTTCAAGAAGCAGAGCTGGACCATGAAGCCCAGCATCTCGTCGACCGGCGCCTTGCGTCTGGAAGACGTGAAGGGCCGTACGCTCCTGCTGCAGATCGCCAACAAGTCCATGCTGATGGACACCAAGATCGGCCAGCGCCTGGTCGACGCTTGCGTGCACGAAAAGCAGCGTGCCGCCATGGAGGCCTCGAAGTCGTGATTCGACGGGCTTCTCCGGGTGCACGCGCAAACGCCATGACCGCATGGCAAGACCCTGTCTGCCCTGCGCGCAGGGATCTTGCTTCCCCTTTTCCTTGCTTTGCACCACCCGGAGAACTCCATGCTTCAAGCCTATCGCCAACACGTTGCTGACCGAGCTGCGCTCGGCATTCCTCCGCTCCCCCTGACGGCCCAGCAAACGGCCGAGGTGATCGAGCTGCTGAAGGCACCGCCCGCCGGCGAAGGCGAGTTCCTGCTGGACCTGCTGACCCACCGCGTGCCCCCGGGCGTGGACGACGCGGCCAAGGTCAAGGCCTCCTTCCTCTCGGCCGTCGCCCATGGCGACGTGACGGTGGCCCTCATCTCCAAGGCCAAGGCCACCGAGCTGCTCGGCACCATGGTCGGCGGCTACAACGTGCAGCCGCTGGTCGACCTGCTCGACCACGCTGACGTGGCCCCGGTCGCGGCCGACGCGCTGAAGAAGACGCTGCTGATGTTCGACTTCTTCAACGACGTCGCCACCAAGGCCCGTGCCGGCAACGCCAAGGCGAAGGAAGTCATCCAGTCCTGGGCCGACGCCGAGTGGTTCACCTCGCGCCCCGAAGTCGCGAAGAAGATCACCGTCACCGTCTTCAAGGTGCCTGGCGAAACCAACACCGACGACCTGTCGCCCGCGCCCGACGCCTGGAGCCGCCCCGACATCCCGCTGCACTACCTCGCCATGCTGAAGAACACCCGCCCCGACGCGGCCTTCAAGCCCGAGGAAGACGGCAAGCGCGGCCCGATGCAGTTCATCGAAGACCTGAAGAAGAAGGGCAACCTCGTGGCCTACGTGGGCGACGTGGTCGGCACCGGCTCTTCGCGCAAGTCGGCCACCAACTCGGTGATCTGGGCCACCGGTGAAGACATCCCCTTCGTGCCGAACAAGCGCTTCGGCGGCGTCACCCTCGGCGGCAAGATCGCCCCGATCTTCTTCAACACCCAGGAAGACTCCGGCGCGCTGCCGATCGAGGTCGACGTCTCCAAGCTCGAGATGGGCGACGTGATCGACGTCTATCCCTATGACGGCAAGCTCGAGAAGAACGGCCAGACGGTCGCCACCTTCGCCCTCAAGAGCGACGTGCTGCTCGACGAAGTGCGCGCCGGCGGCCGCATCAACCTCATCATCGGCCGTTCGCTGACCGCCAACGCGCGCGAGTTCCTCGGCCTGCCCGCCTCCACCGTGTTCCGCCTGCCCACCGCCCCTGCCGCCAGCACCAAGGGCTTCACGCTCGCACAGAAGATGGTCGGCCGCGCCTGCGGCCTGCCGGAAGGCCAGGGCGTGCGCCCCGGCACCTACTGCGAGCCCAAGATGACCACCGTCGGCTCGCAAGACACCACCGGCCCGATGACCCGCGACGAGCTGAAAGACCTCGCCTGCCTCGGCTTCAGCGCCGACATGGTGATGCAGTCGTTCTGCCACACCGCGGCCTACCCGAAGCCGGTCGACGTGAAGATGCACCGCGAGCTGCCCGCCTTCATCAGCAACCGCGGCGGCGTGGCGCTGCGCCCGGGCGATGGCGTGATCCACAGCTGGCTCAACCGCCTGCTGCTGCCCGACACCGTGGGCACCGGCGGCGACTCGCACACCCGCTTCCCTATCGGCATCTCCTTCCCCGCCGGCTCGGGCCTCGTGGCCTTTGCGGCTGCGACCGGCGTCATGCCGCTCGACATGCCCGAGTCGGTGCTCGTGCGCTTCAAGGGCGAGCTGCAGCCAGGCGTCACCCTGCGCGACCTCGTGCATGCCATCCCGCTCTATGCCATCAAGCAAGGCCTGCTGACGGTCGCCAAGGCCGGCAAGAAGAACATCTTCTCGGGCCGCGTGCTCGAGATCGAAGGCCTGCCGAACCTGAAGGTCGAACAAGCCTTCGAACTGTCCGACGCCTCGGCCGAGCGCTCGGCCGCCGGCTGCACGATCAAGCTCAACAAGGAGCCGGTCGCCGAGTACCTGAAGTCGAACGTCGTTCTGATGAAGAACATGATCGCCAACGGGTATGCCGACGCCCGCACCCTGCAGCGCCGCATCGAGAAGGTCGAAGCCTGGCTCGCCAACCCGCAACTGCTCGAAGCCGACAAGGACGCCGAGTACGCCGCCGTCATCGAGATCGACCTGGCCGACATCAAGGAGCCGATCGTCTGCTGCCCGAACGACCCGGACGACGCCAAGTTCCTGTCGGAAGTGCAAGGCACAAAGATCGACGAAGCCTTCATCGGCTCGTGCATGACCAACATCGGCCACTTCCGTGCCGCGGCCAAGCTGCTCGGCGGCCAGCGCGACATCCCGGTCAAGCTGTGGGTCGCCCCGCCGACCAAGATGGACCAGGACGAGCTGATCAAGGAAGGCCACTACGCCGCCTTCGGCACCGCCGGTGCGCGCACCGAGATGCCGGGCTGCTCGCTGTGCATGGGCAACCAGGCGCAGGTGCGTGAAGGTGCCACGGTGATCTCCACCTCGACCCGCAACTTCCCGAACCGACTGGGCAAGAACACCAACGTGTTCCTGGGCTCGGCCGAGCTGGCGGCCATCGCCTCGCGCCTGGGCAAGCTGCCCTCGCCTGCCGAGTACCTGAAGGAGATGGGCATCATCGACGCCGACAAGGCGAGCGTGTACCGCTACCTCAACTTCAACCAGATCGACGAGTACGTCGAGACGGCGAAGACGGTGACGACGGCCTGATCGGTCAGCGCCGAAACGAAAAAGCCCGCGGCTCGCACCGCGGGCTTTTTTCTTGTCGGACGTCAGAAGTCGAACT
>DASWSY010000239.1:0-4452 GCA_036402415.1 Rhizobacter sp.
CCGGCCCCAACAACCTCGAGTACGACATCGCCTCGGGCGGGCGCGGCGACCGCGACACCCTCGTCGAGGAGCTGCTGTGCCGCATCACCGGCGCCGAGGCGGCCACCGTCGTCAACAACAACGCCGCGGCGGTGCTGCTCACCATCGCGGCGATGGCCTCGCACCACCCGGGCGGCCGCGAGGTGATCGTCTCGCGCGGCGAGCTGGTCGAGATCGGCGGCGCCTTCCGCATGCCCGACGTGATGGCGAGTGCGGGCGCCACGCTGGTGGAGGTGGGCACCACCAACCGCACCCACCCGCGCGACTACGAAGCGGCCATCAACGAACGCACCGCGCTCGTGATGAAGGTGCACACCAGCAACTACGCGGTGCAGGGCTTCACCTCGGCGGTGGACGAAGCGACGCTCGCCGGCATCGCTCACGCGCGCGGCGTGCCGCTGGCCACCGACCTCGGCAGCGGCTCGCTCGTCGACCTGGCGCAGTACGGGCTGCCGCGCGAGCCCACGCCGCAGGAGATGCTCGCGGCCGGCTGCGATGTGGTCACCTTCAGCGGCGACAAGCTGCTCGGCGGCCCGCAGGCCGGTCTCATCGTCGGCCGCAAGGATGCGGTGGCGCGCATCCGCAAGTTCCCGATGAAGCGTGCGCTGCGCATGAGCAAGCTGCCGCTGGCAGCGCTCGAAGCGACGCTCTTGCTCTACCTGCGGCCCGAGCGGCTGGCGCACGACCTGCCGACACTGCGCCTGCTCACGCGGCCGGCCGATGCCATCCGGGCGCTGGCGCACGAGCTGCAGCCGTCGGTGGCCTCGGCGGTGGCGCCGCACTTCGGCGTGGAGGTGGTGACGCTGCAGGGCCAGATCGGTTCGGGCTCGCTGCCGGTGGAGCGGCTGCCGTCCGCCGGGCTCGCGCTCGCGCCCACAGGCTCCCGCAAGAAGGGCCTGGGCACGGCGCTCGACCGCCTGGCGCTGGCGCTGCGAAGCCTGCCGGTGCCGGTGATCGGCCGCATCGCCGACGACCGCCTGCTGCTCGACCTGCGCTGCCTCGAAGACGCGCGGCCCTTCGTCGCGCAACTGCCGCAGCTGCGCGAGGGCTTGAACGCATGATCGTCGGCACCGCCGGTCACATCGACCACGGCAAGACCACGCTGGTGCGGGCGCTGACGGGTGTCGACACCGATCGTTTGCCCGAAGAGAAGCGGCGCGGCATTTCGATCGAACTCGGCTATGCGTTTCTCGACACGCCCGACGCCGATGAGCGCATCGGCTTCATCGACGTGCCTGGCCACGAGCGCCTGGTGCACACCATGCTCGCGGGTGCCACCGGCATCGACTACGGCCTGCTGCTGGTGGCGGCCGACGACGGCGTGATGCCGCAGACGCGCGAGCACTTGGCGGTGCTGTCGCTGCTGGGGGTGTCGCGCGGCGCGGTGGCCGTGACCAAGATCGACCGCGCCGAGGGCACGCGTGTGGCCGCGGTGGAGGGCGAGGTGACAGCGTTGCTGGCCGACAGCTCTCTCGCCGGTGCGCCGGTGCTGCCGGTGTCGGCACACACCGGCGCGGGGCTGGCCGATCTGCGCGGGCTGCTCTTCGAGGCCGCACGTCAGACGGCGCATCGCGAGGTGGCAGGGGCTTCGTTCCGCCTCGCGATCGACCGGGCGTTCACGCTGGCCGGTGTGGGCACGGTCGTCACCGGCACGGTGCATGCGGGCCGGGTGCAGGTGGGCGACGAACTGCTGATCGTGCCCTCGGCCAAGGGCCTGCGTGCGCGGGTGCGCAGCCTGCATGCGCAGAACCAGGTGGTCACGCAGGCGCACGCCGGTCAACGTTGTGCCGTGGCCTTGGTGGGTGTGGCGAAGGACGACATCGCGCGCGGCCAATGGCTCACCGCACCCCACGGTGCGCTCGACACGCAGCGCCTCGATGCCGATCTCACGCTGTGGCACGACGAGCCGCGGCCGCTGCGCTCGGGCACGCCGGTGCATGTGCACCTCGGGGCGTGCGACGTGATGGGCACGGTGGCCGTGCTCGACCGCAGCGACACGCAGGACGCGCTCGCGCCCGGTGCGCGTGGGCGTGTGCAGATCGTGCTGGCCCAGCCCATCGGCGCCTGGCGCGGAGACCGGGTGGTGCTGCGCGACAACTCCGCGAGTCGCACGCTCGCCGGCGGCGAGGTGCTGGACCCGCAGGCGCCAGTGCGCTACAGGCGCACGCCGCAGCGCTTGCGCGAACTCGACGCGTGGGCGCAGCCCGATGCGCCGTCGCGGCTCGCGGCCTTGCTGGCGGCGTCTGCTCACGGGCTGTCGCTGCAGCGCTGGGCCGGCGCCGAGGGGCGCGACCCGGCCTCGCTGCCGCCGCTTCCCGAGGGCAGCCTGCGCGCGGTCGATGCCGCCACGGGCGAATGGGCGCTCGGCGCCGACCACCGCGCCGCCCTGCGCGACGCCGTGTTGAGTGCGCTGCAAAGCTTCCACACCCAGCGGCCCGACGAGCTCGGCCCCGACAGTGGCCGCCTGCGTCGCCTCGCCGCACCGCGTCTGTCCGAGCCGCTGTGGCGTGCGCTGCTGGCAAGGCTGGTGGCCGAGGGTGCGGTGGCGGTGCGCGGCGCGTTCGTGCACCTGCCGGAGCACGGGCTGCGCCTGTCGAGCGCCGACCAGCGCATCGCTCAGAAGATCGCGCCGATGCTGGCCTCCGCCGCATTCGAGGGGAGCTGGGCCCGCGACCTGGCGCGCGATGGCGGCGAGAGCGAAGCGCTGATGCGCACGACGCTCGCGCGGCTGGCGAGCGGTGGCGAGCTGCATCAGGTGGTGAAAGACCTCTTCTACTCCGCCGCGGCCATGGGCCGACTCGCGACGCTGGCGCGCGATGTGGCGGCGGCGCATGAGGGCGTGGTCACGGCGGCCAAGTTTCGCGATGCCACCGGGCTCGGGCGCAAACGTGCGATCCAGCTGCTGGAGTATTTCGATCACATCGGGCTGTTGCGCAGGGTGGGTGACGAGCACCGCCTGCGCCCTGATTCGATGCTGTTTAAGGAGGAGGCGGCGTGAACTGCCTTCATGGAGGGGAAACGTCCCCGGTGGGACGGCCGGGCTTCAAACCCGGTGGGTGGCGCCACGCGTCGCTGGGTGGGTTCGACTCCCACACCCCTCCGCCGTCTTGCGGTCATTCGGCTGCTGCGCGACCGAATCTTGCAACTGCGATGCTCGCCGTACCGGAGTACGGCTGCGCTTCTCGTCGCAACCTCGAGCCGCTCGCGACGCCGACCGAATGCAAGACCGTGCCTTCGTTTGAGGTTCTATGAATCTGCAAGAGCTGGTCTTTCCCTCTGATCTGCACTACCTCGTCGAGCACGACGTGTGGGCGCGGCTCGAAGCGGACGGCACGGCGACCGTCGGCATCACCGCGCTCGGCATCAAGCTCTCGGGCGAGATCTACATGTGCCGCGCCAAGCCGGTGGGCACGGGCGTGGAGCAAGGGCGGTCGATCGCGGTGGTGGAGCTGGCCAAGGCCATCGTGTCGGTGAAGTGCGCGGTCTCGGGCACGGTGCTGGACGTGAACCCTCGGCTCGAGGAGGCGCCGCATCTCGTGCACACCGATCCCTACGGCGAAGGCTGGATCGCGCGCCTCGCGCTGGCCGATTTCGAGCGTGACCGGGCGCAGCTCGTCCAGGGCGAGGCGGTGCAGGCGGCGATGGCGCAACATGCGGCATTCTTCGAGGGATCTCCATGAGCGACGCCGACCCCACCGCCGCGGGCATTGCGATCCTGCTCTGGGCCAGCGAGCCCGAGGCGCCGCATCGCCTGGCCACGCCGTTCTTCCATGCCGCAGCGGCGGCGGCGCTCGACATGCCGGTCGAGGTCTACTTCACCGCGCGCAGCGTGCGGCTGCTGGAGCCGGGGGTGGCGGCGGCGCTCCATGCATCGGCGCATCCGAAGTCGGTCTACGACGCGATGCGCGAAGCCGTGTCGCACGGCGCGGTCTTCTACGCCTGCACCGATGCCCTGCAAGCGCACGGCCTCGCCGCCGGCCCGCTGATCCCCGAGTGCACACGCCGCGGCGGCGCGGTGCAGTTCATGGCCCGCGCGGCCGACCTGCGCTGGCGCACGCTGGTGTTCTGAGCGCAAGGGACACCGAACAGGCTCTAGACTGCGCGACTTCCGTGCCTCGGAGCGTTGCCATGACCTTGCTGATCCTCGGACTCGTTCTCTTTCTCGGCATCCACTCGGTGTCCATCGTCGCCCCCGCGTGGCGCGACGCCCAGGCTGCGCGCAGCGAGATGGGCTGGAAGGGCGTGTACACCGTGGTGGCCATCGTGGGCTTCGTGCTGATCGTCTACGGCTACGGCGAAGCGCGGCAGACCACCCCGCTGCTGTATGCCCCGCCCACCTGGATGCGGCACCTCTCCATGCTCCTGCTGTTGCCGGTCTTCCCGCTGCTGCTCGCGGCCTACCTGCCCGGGCGC
>DASWSY010000240.1:0-1641 GCA_036402415.1 Rhizobacter sp.
CTCATCAAAATTTCTCCCGTAGTCAAGGACCTCGCCATGAGCACCGCCTATTCCGATCTCCCCGTCGTCAAGTACGAAGGCCCCCAGTCCACCAATCCGCTGGCCTACCGCTGGTACGACGCCAACCGCGTCGTGCTGGGCAAGACGCTGGCCGAACACCTGCGCCCCGCCGTCTGCTACTGGCACAACTTCTGCTGGAAGGGCGAGGACGTCTTCGGCCTGGGCGCGACCGTCCACCAGCGCAACTGGTTCAGCGAGGCCGACCCCGTCAAGGCGGCCTACGCCAAGCTCGACGCCGCCTTCGACTTCTTCGGCAAGCTGGGCCTGCCCTACTGGTGCTTCCATGACCGCGACGTGGCCCCGGAAGGCGCCAACCTCGCCGAGTCCAACCGCATCCTGGACGGCCTGCTCGAAGCCGCCGCCAAGAAGATGCAGGACGGCAAGGTCGGCCTGTTGTGGGGCACGGCGAACCTGTTCTCCAACCCGCGCTTCATGAGCGGCGCCTCCACCAACCCGGACCCGGAAGTCTTCGCCTACAGCGCCGCGCAGGTGAAGCACGTGCTGGAGTGGACGAACCGCCTGGGCGGCCAGAACTACGTGCTGTGGGGCGGCCGCGAAGGCTACGAGACCCTGCTGAACACCGACATGAAGCGCGAGCTGGCCCAGTACGGCCGCTTCCTCAGCGCCGTCGTCGAGCACAAGCACAAGATCGGCTTCAAGGGCACCATCCTGATCGAGCCCAAGCCGCAGGAACCCACCAAGCACCAGTACGACTACGACAGCGCCACGGTCTACGGCTTCCTGAAAACCTACGGCCTGGAGAACGAGGTCAAGGTCAACATCGAAGTCAACCACGCCACGCTGGCGGGCCACAGCTTCGAGCACGAGGTGGCGACCGCCTGCGCGCTGGGCATCTTCGGCTCGCTGGACGCCAACCGCGGCGACGAGCAACTGGGCTGGGACACCGACCAGTTCCCCAACAACCATGTGCAGCTCGTGCCCGCCATGCTGGAGATCATCCGCGCCGGCGGCTACACCACCGGCGGCACCAACTTTGACGCCAAGGTCCGCCGCCAGTCCATCGACCCGACCGACCAGCTCGAAGGCCACATCGGCGGCATGGACACGATGGCGCGCGCCTTCCTGAGCGCGGCGGCGCTGTACGAGAGCGGCCAGTTGGAGAACACGGTCAAGGAACGCTACGCCGGCTGGGATGGCGACCTGGGCAAGAAGATCCTGTCGGGTGCCAGCCTGGACGATCTGGCCAGCATCGTGCACGCCCAAAACATCTCGCCCACACCGCGCTCGGGCCGCCAGGAGCGCCTCGAGAACGTCGTCAACAACTTCGTCTAAAGCCGCAAGGCAACCACAGAGCCACGGAGGCACAGAGGAACCACAGAGAACTCTCTGTGTCTCTGTGCCTCTGAGGTTGCATTTCGCATTCGCTTCGGGCTACTGACCATGTTCCTCGGTATCGACCTCGGCACTTCCGAGATCAAGCTGCTGCTGCTCGACGAGCGGCACACCATCGTCGCCACCACCGGCGTGGCGCTCACCGTGCAGCGGCCGCAGCCGCTGTGGAGCGAGCAGAACCCCGCCGACTGGTGGGCCGCGCTCGATGCCGGCATGGCCAAACTCAAG
>DASWSY010000241.1:0-5305 GCA_036402415.1 Rhizobacter sp.
CCAGCATGACCCGCGCGCCATCGACCGCGGCCGCATGCTCGCCGATCTGACACACAAGAACATGTTCGCATCCCTGCGTCGCTACTTTTCCACCGACCTGGCCATCGACCTCGGCACCGCCAACACGCTGATCTACGTGCGTGGCAAGGGCATCGTGCTCGACGAACCCTCGGTCGTCGCCATCCGCCACGAAGGCGGCCCCAACGGCAAGAAGACCATCCAGGCCGTGGGCGCCGAAGCCAAGGCCATGCTCGGCAAGGTGCCCGGCAACATCGAGGCCATCCGCCCGATGAAGGACGGCGTGATCGCCGACTTCACCGTCACCGAGCAGATGCTCAAGCAGTTCATCAAGATGGTCCACGACTCGAAGATGTTGAAGCCGAGTCCGCGCATCATCATCTGCGTGCCCTGCGGCTCGACCCAGGTGGAGCGCCGGGCCATCCGCGAATCGGCGCTGGGCGCCGGCGCGAGCGAGGTCTACCTGATCGAGGAGCCGATGGCGGCCGCGATCGGCGCCGGCCTGCCGGTCAGCGAAGCGAGCGGCTCGATGGTGGTCGACATCGGCGGCGGCACCACCGAGGTCGGCGTCATCTCGCTCGGCGGCATGGTCTACAAGGGCTCGGTGCGCGTCGGCGGCGACAAGTTCGACGAGGCCATCATCAACTACATCCGCCGCAACTACGGCATGCTGATCGGCGAGCCCACCGCCGAAGCCATCAAGAAGCAGATCGGCTCCGCGTTCCCCGGCTCCGAGGTGAAGGAGATGGAAGTCAAGGGCCGCAACCTCTCCGAAGGCGTGCCGCGCAGCTTCACCATCAGCAGCAACGAGATCCTGGAAGCGCTGACCGACCCGCTCAACCAGATCGTCTCCAGCGTCAAGAACGCGCTCGAACAGACCCCGCCCGAGCTGGGCGCCGACATCGCCGAGCGCGGCATGATGCTCACCGGCGGCGGTGCCCTGCTGCGCGACCTCGACCGCCTGCTGGCCGAAGAAACCGGCCTGCCGGTGCTCGTCGCGGAAGACCCTTTGACCTGCGTGGTGCGCGGTTGCGGCATGGCGCTCGAACGCATGGAACGGCTGGGATCGATCTTTACCTCCGAGTGAACGTGAACAGCGCCACGAAGCCGGCACGTGCATCGCGTGGCCGGCTTTTTCACTTCAAACGTTTGAGCCCTTTCTGACTCACAGCGCTCACCATGCCGCTCGGCACCCTTGACCGCACCCCGCCGCCCTTCTTCCGACAAGGGCCGTCGGCGTTCACGCGCATGGTGTTCTTCTCGGCGCTGGCCCTCTTCCTGATGGTGGCCGACACCCGCTTCAAGGTCACGCAGCCGCTGCGCGCCGTGGTGGCGACGGTGCTCAACCCGGTCGAGCGCGCCTTGCGCACGCCGATCGACCTGTGGAACGGCGCCGCCGACTACCTCACCGGCCTGCAGCAGGCCCGCAGCGAGGAGACCAAGGCCCGGCTGCAGCTCGTGCAGCAGGCCGAACGCGCGGCCAGGGTCGAGCAGCTCCTGCAGGAGAACGCCCGCCTGCGCGCGCTCCTGGAACTGCGCGGCGCGCTCAAGGTGCGCTCGCAGACCGCCGAGGTGCTGTACGACGCCCCCGACCCCTACTCGCGCAAGGTCATCATCGACCGCGGAAACCGCGACGGGCTGGTCATCTCGTCGCCGGTCATCAACGAAGCCGGTGTGCTGGGTCAGGTGACGCGTGTCTACCCCTACAGCGCCGAGGTCACGCTGCTGACCGACAAGGAAGCCGCGATCCCGGTGCTCAACAGCCGCACCCAGGCGCGCAGCGCCGCCTTCGGCAACTCGGCCGGCGCGGGCCTGGAGCTGCGCTTCATGGCGGGCAACGCCGACGTGCAGGTGGGCGACCTGCTGTCCACGTCGGGCGTGGACGGGGTCTATCCTGCGGGCCTGCCGGTGGCCAAGGTGGTGAGCGTGGACCGCAAGGTCGAGACCGGCTTCGCCCGCATCGCGCTGGCGCCCATCGCCGAGCCCGACAGCGTGCGCCACGTGCTGGTGCTGGAGCCGGTGGGCATCCAGATGCCGCCGCGGCCTGAGGCGCCTGCCGCTGACGAGCCCCCCAAGCCGACCAAGAAAGGGGCCAAGAAATGATGCCCCGCGGTGCCGACCAGCTCCTGCTGCCGGTCAACCCGTTCTTCATGTGGACCACGATGTTGCTGGCCTTCGCCTTCAACCTCGTGCCCTTCGGACGTGTGGGCTACCTGCCCGACATGATGGCGCTGGTGCTGGTGTTCTGGAACGTGCACCAGCCGCGCCGCGTCGGGCTGGGCGCGGCCTTCGTGTTCGGCGTGCTCATGGACGTGCACGACAGCGCCGTGCTGGGCCAGCACGCGCTGGCCTACACGCTCCTGAGCTTCTTCGCGATCACCATCCATCGCCGCCTGCTGTGGTTTGGCGTGCTGTCGCAGGCGCTACAGATCCTGCCGCTCTTCGTGGCGGCGCACGCGGTGTCGATGGTCGTGCGCATGATGGTGGGCGGCATGCTGCCGGGCTGGGAGGTGATGCTGGCCCCGGTGTTCGAGAGCCTCTTGTGGCCGGTGATCACCCTGATACTGCTGGCACCGCAGCGCAGGCCGCCGGACACCGACAAGAATCGGCCCCTATAGTTTCCGTGGATTGGTTGATGTCATGACCGAACTGAGAAACGTCGAGCAGGAAGTCGGGCGCTTTCGCACGCGCCTGCTGGCGGCCGCGGTCTTCGTGCTGCTCGCCTTCGGCCTGCTGGCCGCCCGGCTGGTGGTGCTGCAGGTCACGCGGCACGACGAGCTCGCCACGCAGGCCGAGAACAACCGCATCGCGGTCGTGCCCATCGTGCCCAACCGGGGGCTCATCGTCGACCGCAACGGCGTGGTGCTCGCCAACAACTACTCGGCCTACACGCTGGAGATCATGCCGTCGAAGGTGACCGACCTCGAGGCCACGATCGCCGCCCTCGAATCCATCATCGAGATCCAGCCTCGCGACCGCAAGCGATTCAAGCGGTTGCTGGACGAAAGCAAGAGCTTCGAGTCGCTGCCGATCCGCACCAAGCTCACCGACGAAGAGGTGGCGCGCTTTACCGCGCAGCGCTTCCGCTTCCCCGGCGTCGACATCAAGGCGCGGCTCTTCCGCAACTACCCGCTCGGCGAGGTGGGCAGCCACGTGATCGGCTACATGGGCCGCATCAACCAGGCCGAGAAGGCCGCGATGGAAGACTGGGAGGAAGAGAAGCTCGACAACTACCGCGGCACCGAATACATCGGCAAGCTGGGCGTGGAGCAGAGCTACGAGGCCGAGCTGCACGGCATCACCGGCGTCGAGGAGGTCGAGACGAGCGCCGGTGGCCGCGCGGTGCGGCGCCTCAAGAGCAGTCCGCCCACGCCGGGCAACAAGCTCATCCTGTCGGTCGACATCCGCCTGCAGGCGATGGTCGAGCAGCTCTACGGCGAGCGCCGCGGCGCACTGGTCGCGCTCGACCCGCGCAACGGCGAGGTGCTCGCCTTCGTCAGCAAGCCCACCTTCGACCCCAACCTCTTCGTCGACGGCATCGACTTCGACAGCTGGCGCGAGCTGAACGAGTCGATCGACAAGCCGCTCCTGAACCGCGCCCTGCGCGGCACCTACCCGCCCGGCTCGACCTTCAAGCCCTTCATGGCGATGGCCGCGCTCAACAGCGGCAAGCGCAGCGCCACGCAGGTTATTCACGACGGCGGCACCTTCGTCTTCGGCAACCACACCTTCCGCAGCCACGGCGACCACGGTCTCGGGCCGGTGGACATGGTGCGGTCGATCGCCCTGTCCAGCAACGTGTACTACTACTCGCTGGCCAACGAGATGGGTGTCGACCTGATGCACGAGCAACTCGAACCCTTCGGCTTCGGGCGCAAGACCGGCATCGACATCGAAGGCGAGGTGACGGGCCTCCTGCCCTCCACCGCCTGGAAACGTCGCGCCTACAAGAAGCCCGAGCAGCAGAAGTGGTACGCCGGCGAGACCATCTCGCTTGGCATCGGCCAGGGCTACAACAACTTCACCATGCTGCAGCTGGCCAGCGCCGTCTCCACGCTCGTGAGCGGCGGCGAACGCTACCAGCCGCGCCTCGTGCGCGAAGTGGAAGACGTGGTGACGCGCGAGCGACGCCAGGTCGCGCACGCGGCACTCGATCCACTGCCGCTCAAGCCCGAGCACGTGGCCGTCATCAACCAGGGCATGCAGCAGGTGGTCACCGCCGGCACCGGCACGCGTGTCTTCGCCGGCGCCGGCTACACGAGCGGCGGCAAGACCGGCACGGCGCAGGCGGTGGGCGTGCGTGCCAACGAGAAGTACAACGCCGCCAAGCTCGAAGAGCACAAGCGCGACCACGCGCTCTACATCGCCTACGCGCCGGTCGACAACCCCGTCATCGCGCTGGCGGTGATCGTCGAGAACGCCGGTTTCGGTGCGGCGAGTGCCGCCCCCATCGCCCGCCGCGTGATGGACTACGTGCTGCTCGGCCAGTACCCGAGCGAGGAAGACATCGCCCTCACCCGTGAAGGCAAGACGGCCGCGCCGGTGGGCACGCCCCGCCCTGCGTCGACGGTGCCGCTGCCGGGTGCGGCGGGCTTCGCGGCAGCCCCGAATGGTGGCGGACTGGCGGTGGCCGCCGTGGCGCCCGCCTCGGCCCCGGTGAAGGCGGACCGATGAGCATCGTCTTCGAGAAACCGTCGCTCTGGAACCGCATCAAGCCGGTTTTCACCGGCTTCGACGGGCCGCTGGCGGCGGCCATCCTGATGCTGGCCGGGCTCGGCCTCGTGAGCATGTATTCGGCCGGCTTCGACCACGGCACGCGCTTCGTCGACCACGGCCGCAACATGCTGCTGGCGCTGGGCATCCTCTTCGTCGTGGCGCAGATCCCGCCGCAGCGGCTGATGAGCCTGGCCGTGCCGCTCTACGTGGGCGGCGTGCTGCTGCTGATCGCCGTGGAACTCTTCGGCATCACCAAGAAGGGTGCGACGCGCTGGCTCAACGTGGGCATCGTGATCCAGCCGAGCGAGATGCTCAAGATCGCGGTGCCGCTGATGCTCGCGTGGTGGTTCCAGCGTCGCGAGGGTGCGTTGCGGGTCAGCGATTTCATGGGCGCGCTGGTGCTGCTGGCGATACCCGTCGGGCTCATCGTCAAGCAGCCCGACCTCGGCACGGCGATCCTGGTGTTTTCGGCGGGGTTCTACGTGATCTTCTTCGCCGGCCTGTCCTGGAAGCTCATCGTGCCGGTGCTGGTGGTGGGCGTGGTGGGCATCACCACGCTGGTGCTGTCGGA
>DASWSY010000242.1:0-6498 GCA_036402415.1 Rhizobacter sp.
GAAGGACCGCGAAGACTTCCGCCCCGTCGCGCCCGCCATCGCCGAGGAGGACCTCGCCGACTGGTTCAGCCCGCCGGATGCGAACGACGGCCGCTCGCCCTTCATGCTCTTCGTCTACGACGTCGCGCCGGGCAAGGGAGACCGCATCCCCTCGGCCTGCCACACCGACCGCACGGCACGCGTGCAGACGGTGAGCCCGCGCACCCACCCGCGCTTCCATGCGCTGCTGCGCGCGTTTGCCGACTTGACCGGCGTGCCGGTGCTGGTCAACACATCGTTCAACGTGCGGGGCGAGCCCATCGTGTGCACGCCCCGCGCGGCGATCGAGGCCTTCCACAGCACGCCGCTCGACGTGCTGGCGATCGGCAGCTTCCTGGTGGAGAAGCCGCGATGACCGTGCAGCCCCACCTGTCGGTGGTCATCCCCACCTACCACCGACCGCAACTGCTGCTGCGCTGCCTGAAGGCGGTGCTGCGCCAGCAGCGCATCGAGCCCGCGGCCTACGAGGTGGTGGTGGTCGACGACGGCCACGACGACGAAACACGCCGCCTGGTGGACGAGCTTCGCCAGCGCAGCGCCACGCCGGTGCGCTACCTGCGCCCGCCCGCGGGCCGCGGCCCCGCGGTCGCACGCAACGCCGGCTGGCGCGCCGCCGTCGGCGAGGTCATCGCCTTCACCGACGACGACACCGTGCCCTCGCTGCTCTGGCTCCTCGAGGGCGAGCGAATCCTGCGCCAGCACCCCGACTGGTCGGCCGCATGCGGGCGCGTCATCGTGCCGGTGCACGAGCCGCCCACCGACCATGCCCGCATGACGCAGGGCCTGGCCACGGCCGAGTTCGTCACCGCCAACGCCTTCGTGCGCCGCAGCGCGCTGGAAGCGGTCGACGGCTTCGACGAACGCTTCACCCGCGCCTGGCGCGAAGACTCCGATTTGCAGTTCCGCCTGATCGAGCAGGTGGGCCCGGTGGGCCGCGCGCCGCTGGCCGACGTGGTGCACCCGGTGCGCGAGGCGCCGTGGGGCCTGAGCCTCTCGCAGCAGCGCAACACCTTCTTCGATGCGCTGCTCTACAAGAAACACCCGCGGCGCTACCGCACGCAGGTGCGGCCGGTGCCGCCCTGGAGCTACTACGCGATGGTGCTGCTGACCCTGCTCGCACTTGGCCTGCTCGCGGCGGGCCAGGCGCAGGCCGCAGGCGTCGCGGCGCTGGGCGTTGCCGTGCTGGTGCTGCGCTTCGCCTGGCAGCGCCTGCGCCACACCAGCCACCGGCCGGGGCATGTGTTCGAGATGCTGTGCACCTCGGCGGTGATCCCCTTCCTCTCGGTCTACTGGCGCCTGCGCGGGGCGCTTCACTTCAGGGTGCTGTTCCTGTGAAGAAACTGCGCATCCTCACGTGGCACGTGCACGGCAACTACCTCTACTACCTCACGCAGGTGCCGCACGAGTTCTACCTCGTCACCGACGCGCAGCGTTCCACCCACCACAGCGGCCGCAGCGGCCACCTGCCCTGGGGCGACAACGTGCACGAGGCGCGGGTGGAAGAGATCGCCGGCATGCGTTTCGACGCGATCGTCTTCCAGTCGCGCGACGCCTGGACCGATGAGCAGCATCGGCTGCTCTCGCCGGCGCAGCAGCGGCTGCCGCGTGTCTACATCGAGCACGACCCGCCGCAGGAGCACCCCACCAACACCCGCCACTGGGTGCAGGACCGCGAGGTGATGCTCGTGCACGTCACGCCCTTCAATGCGCTGATGTGGGACAACGGCGACACGCCGGTGCGCGTGGTCGAGCACGGCGTGAAGCCACTGGCCGAGGCGCGCTGGCATGGTCGCACCGAGAGCGGCCTCGTCGTCGTCAACAACCTGGAGCGGCGCGGCCGCCGGCTCGGGCTCGACGTCTATCAGGACGCCGCACGCCAGGTGCCGCTGTCGCTGGTGGGCATGGGCAGCGAGCGCTGCGGTGGCGAAGGCGAGGTGGCGCACGACCAGTTGCCGGCGCGCATGGCAGCGCATCGCTTCTTCTTCAACCCCATCCGCTACACCAGCCTCGGGCTCGCGGTGGTCGAGGCGATGATGGTCGGCGCGCCGGTCGTGGGCCTGGCCACCACCGAGCTGGCGAGCGTCATCCGCGACGGCGAGACCGGCCTCGTCGACACACGCCCGCAGGTGCTGGTCGAAGCGATGAAGCGCCTGCTCGCCGAGCATGGCAACGCCGCGTTGATCGGCGAAGCGGGTCGCCGCATGGCGCGCGAGCGTTTCGGCATCGACCGCTTCGTCGCCGACTGGCTGTCGGTGCTGCGCGAGGTGGCCGGGTGAGCCGGCCCTTTCGGGCACCGCATGCGTCTCAGGCAGCCAGTCGCTCCTGCTCGAGCTCGCTGCGGAAGTAGGCGATGGTCTCCTTGAGGCCGTCTTCGAGCGAGACCTTCGGCTCCCATTGCAGGTGCTGCTTCGCGCGGGTGATGTCGGGCCGGCGCTTGCGCGGGTCGTCGGGGGGCAGCGGGCGCGTCTCCAGGCGCGAGCGGCTGCCGGTCAGGCGCAGCACCCGCTCGGCGAGCTCGATCACGGTGTGCTCGACCGGGTTGCCGATGTTGATCGGGCCTTCGACTTCGGCTTCCATCATGCGCAGCAGGCCGTCCACCGTGTCGTCGACGTAGCAGAAGCTGCGCGTCTGCTCGCCATTGCCGTAGATGGTCAGCGGCTCGCCGCGCAGCGCCTGCACGATGAAGTTGCTCACCACGCGGCCATCGCCGGTGCGCAGGCGCGGACCGTAGCTGTTGAAGATGCGTGCGATGCGGATGGGCGTCTTGCGCTCGCGGTGGTAGGCGAAGCACATCGCCTCGGCCACACGCTTGCCTTCGTCGTAGCACGAGCGCGGTCCGATGGGGTTGACGAGGCCGTGGTAGCTCTCCTCCTGAGGGTGCACCTCCGGGTCGCCGTACACCTCGCTGGTCGACGCCTGCAGCACGCGCGCGCCGCTCTGCTGCGCGGCCTCGAGCACGCGCCACATGCCCACCGCGCTCGTGAGCGTGGTCTGCACCGGCTGGCGCTGGTAGCTCGCGGGGCTCGCGAGACAAGCGAGGTTGAACACCCGCGCCGCACCGTCGAGGCCCGGCGGCCACGACTGCACGAGGTCGTGGCCGCGCAGCTCGAAGCGAGGATGCGCATCGAGCTGGCGCAGGTGCGCCACGTCGCCGCTCGACAGGTTGTCGAGCGCGATCACGTTGCGTCCCATCGCGACCAGGCGGTCGCACAGATGGCTTCCCAGGAAGCCGGCACCACCGGTCACCACACACAGTTCAGACATGACATCTCCGATCGAAGGACGCGACGCTTCGCCATGGCAAGCGCCATGCCCCGACGCGTTCACCCGCTGCGGCCGTCGTGATGCGCATCGGGGCGCGCTGCAAAGTTCGGCAAAGTTTGCGCAATCGGCAAAGCGCGATCGACGGGAAACTTTGAACGATGGTGGACGGCGCGCCGCATTCCCCTCTGCGAATCGCAGTCCGCAGCGGCGGCGCTCGACTTCAAGGCCTTTGAAGCGGCCGGAGCCCGCATGCGCGCACGCGCTGCGCGGCCTGCATGAGAAGCGCGCGGTATGCGCATTGCCAAGCCAGCTTCAATCGCCACGAAGCTGGAGCTCCCCATGGACCATCCCCTGCGCATCGCGCTCATCAGCGAGCACGCATCGCCGCTCGCCACCCTGGGCGGCGTCGACGCGGGCGGACAGAACATCTACGTCGCCCACGTCGCGCGCTGCCTTGCGCAGGCCGGCCACCACGTCGATGTGCTGACACGCCGCGACAACACCACCCTGCCCCAATCGGTCGACCTGCGTCCGGGCGCGCGCGTGATCCACGTGCCTGCGGGGCCGGCCGAATTCGTGCCCAAGGAGCGGCTGCTGCCGCACATGCCGGAGTTCGCGCGCGTCGCTCAGACGCTGCTCGCCCACAGCGTTCCCTACGACGTGGTCCATGCCAACTTCTTCATGTCGGGCGTGGTGGCGCAGCAGCTCAAGCGCAGCCTCGGCATTCCCTTCGTCATCACCTTCCACGCGCTCGGCCTCGTACGGCGCGAACACCAGAAGGAAGCCGACGCGTTCCCGGTCGAACGGCTCGAGATCGAGCGCCAGCTCGTGCAGGACGCCGACGCGATCGTGTCAGAGTGCCCGCAGGACCAGCTCGACCTCGCGCGCCTGTACGGTGCCGATGCCGATCGCATGAGCATGGTGCCCTGCGGCTTCGACCCGGCCGAGTTCAGCCCGATGAGCCGCACGCGGGCCCGCGCCGAGCTCGGCCTGGACCCGGCCGAGTTCATCGTCCTGCAGCTCGGCCGCCTGGTGCCGCGCAAGGGCATCGACAACGTGATCCGCTCGCTCGCGCACCTGCCGCGCGCGGTCCCCGCGCGCCTGCTCGTGGTGGGCGGCGATGCACGCGAGCCCGACGAGCAACAGACGCCCGAGATCGCCCGCCTGCGCGCCGTGGCGCATGAACACGGCGTGGGGCTGCGCGTGAGCTTCACCGGCCACCGCCACCGCAGCGAACTGCGCCGCTATTACGCCGCGGCCGACGTGTTCGTCACCACGCCCTGGTACGAGCCCTTCGGCATCACGCCGCTGGAGGCGATGGCCTGCGGCACGCCGGTGGTGGGCAGCGACGTGGGCGGCATCCGCTATTCGGTGCGCGACGGCGAGACCGGCTTCCTCGTGCCGCCGCACGACCCCGCGGCGCTGGCGCAGCGGCTCGCGCAGCTGTACGTGAACCCCACGCTCGCGCGCGCGATGGGCCGCGCCGGCATCCGCCGCGCACGGGCGCTCTTTACCTGGGAGAAGGTCGCGCAGCAGCTTGCGGTGGTGTACGAAGACACCTGCCGCCACCGCAGCCCGGCGCTCGTGCCGCCGCCTCGTCCGCGGCTGGTGTCGTCGGGCGGCATTGCCGCCGCGAGGTGAGCATGACGCACCCGCCGCCGAAGCGCCGCGCCGTCTTCATCGACAAGGACGGCACGCTGGTCGAGAACGTGCCCTACAACGTGGACCCGGCGCTGCTGGCCTTCACGCCGCACGCGGCGCAGGGCCTGCGCCTGCTGATGGCGCATGGCTACCAGCTCGTGGTGGTGAGCAACCAGCCAGGGGTGGCGCTGGGCCGCTTCGACGAGTCCGCGCTCGACGGGCTGCGCGCGGTGCTGATGGTGAGGCTCGCGGCGCAGGGCGTGCAGCTCTCGGGCATGCACTGGTGCCCGCATGTGCCCGGTGCCGGCTGTGCGTGCCGCAAGCCAGCGCCCGGCCTGCTCTTGCGCGCCGCCGAACTGCTCGACCTCGACCTTCAGCATTCCTGGATGGTGGGCGACATCCTCGACGACGTGGAGGCCGGCCACCGCGCCGGCTGCCGCTCGGTCCTGCTCGACGTCGGCAACGAAACGGAATGGCAGTGTTCGCGCTTGCGCACCCCCGAGCACCGCGCGCGCGACCTGCTGGAAGCCGCCCGCATGATCGTGGAGAGCGAGGCGGAGCCGGCCACCCTCGCAAGCGCCACGCTGCCCGAGGCCGCGCCATGAATCCGGCCTGGGCGCAGGCGCGCAACATCCTGGTGGTGCGGCTCGACAACCTGGGCGACGTGCTGATGAGCACGCCCGCCATCCGCGCGATGAAGTCGCATGCGCCGGGCGTGCGCATCACCCTGCTCGGTTCCAGGTCCGGCGCCGCGGTGGCGAAGCACATCCCGCTCATCGACGAGACGGTGGTGCACGACGCGCCATGGGTGAAAGGCCCGGCCGGCGACGAGGCGGCCGAACACCGGCTCATCGCCGAGCTGCGCTCGCGCGCCTTCGATGCCGCGGTGATCTTCACCGTGTGCACGCAGAGCGCGCTGCCGGCGGCCCTGCTGTGCCGGCTGGCCGGCATTCCGCTGCGGCTCGCGCACTGCCGCGAGAACCCGTACGCCCTGCTCACCGACTGGGTGCCCGACACCGACGTCTGCCAGGACCGCATGCGCCACGAGGTGCGGCGCCAGCTCGACCTCGTGAGTGCCGTGGGCCTGCAGACGAGCGATGAACGGCTCGTCTTCGTTTGCGGGCCGGGCGAAGCCGACACGATGCGGCGCAAGCTCGCCGCGGTGGGCGGCGACCCTGCGCGACCCCTTGTCGTGCTGCATCCCGGTGCGACGGCGGCATCGCGCCGCTATCCGCCCGAACGCTTCGGCCAGGTGGCCGAGCAGATCGTGCGCGAGAGCGACTGCCAGGTGGTCTTCAGCGGCGGCCCTGACGAGCTCGACCTGGTGGCGCGCGCGCGTGCGCAGATGCGCGCGCCCTCGCTGTCGCTGGCCGGCCAGCTCACGCTGGGCGAACTGGCCGCGCTGATCGGCGAGGCGAAGGCGCTGGTGTGCAACAACAGCGGCCCGGCGCACATGGCCGCGGCGCTGGGCACGCCGGTCGTCGTGCTGTACGCCCTGACCAACCCACAGCACACACCATGGCAGGTCGAGGCACGCGTGCTCAACCACGAGGT
>DASWSY010000243.1:0-2092 GCA_036402415.1 Rhizobacter sp.
GCCGAAGCGCGCGGCGCCCCGCCGGTGCGCGGCCTCTACGCCATCACCGGCCACGCCGCCCACCTGCAGGCGCTGGCGGCGCAGGGCGTGCGCACCCTGCAGCTGCGCATGAAGCGCATCGAGGGCGAGCCCGAGGCGGCCTGGCAGGCGCGACTGCTCGACCAGATCGTGCGCTCGCGTGCCGCCGCGCAGGCCCACGGCGCCACGCTCGTCGTCAACGACCACTGGCAACAGGCGGCCGCGCTCGGCGTGGACTTCGTGCACCTGGGGCAGGAAGACCTGATGTCACTCGACGCCGAAGCGCGCGAGCGGCTGGCCCGCGCGCGCCGCGCCGGCCTGAGGCTGGGCGTGAGTTCGCACAGCCTGTGGGAGCTCGCACAGGCCTCGGCCTGGCAGCCCGACTACATCGCCTGCGGCCCGGTGTGGCCCACGCTCACCAAGGCCATGCCGTGGCAGGCGCAGGGCCTGCACAACCTCGCCTGGTGGGCGGCGATGTCACCGGCGCCGGTGGTGGCGATCGGCGGCATCCTGGCGCCGGAGCAGCTCGCCGATGCGGCCAGGGCCGGCGCGAGCGCCGGCTGCGTGGTGCGTGGCCTGCAGGCCGGTGCACCGCACGATGCCGCCACCTGGAAGCGCCGTTGGGACGAGGGCTGCGCGCTGCGCGACGCTCACGCGCCGCGGCCCGGTTGGCCGCAACCCACGCTGTCGCCCTAGACCGCCATGCGCACCGGAATGCGCCGCCGCCCGAAGCCACGCTGCAAGGTCGGCCCGAAGCGCCCGGCGATGGCCGTGCCGCAGTGCGGGCAGGCGCCCTGCGCATCGAGCGTGTAGCGCAGCACCGCATGCCAGTCGCGCTCGATCAGCGCGGCCTGGCAGCCGGGGCAACGCGTGGTGCCCCCTTCGGCATCGTGCACGTTGCCGGTGTAGACGTGGTGCAGGCCGTTGGCGAGCGCGATCTCGCGTGAGCGTGTCAGCGTCTCCTTCGGCGTGCCGGGGATGTCGCTCATCTTGTAGTCGGGGTGGAAGGCGGTGAAGTGCAGCGGCACGTCGGGGCCGAGGTGGTCGGCGATCCATCGCGTCATCTGCTCGATCTCCTGCTCACTGTCGTTGAGGCCGGGGATGAGCAGCGTGGTGATCTCGAGCCAGCAGTCGGTCTCGTGGTGGATGTACTGCAGCGTGTCGAGCACCGGCGCGAGGTGCGAGCCGGTCTGCTGTTGATAGAACGTTTCGGTGAAGGCCTTCAGGTCGACGTTGGCCGCGTCCATCTTGGCGTAGAACTCGCGTCGTGGTTCGGCATGGATGTAGCCGGCCGTCACGGCCACGGTCTTCACGCCCTGCGCGTGGCAGGCATCGGCGGTGTCCATCGCGTACTCGGCAAAGATCACCGGGTCGTTGTAGGTGAAGGCGACGCTCTGCGCACCGCTGTCCTTCGCGGCGGCGGCGATGCGCTCGGGCGAGGCCTGGTCCATCAGGCGGTCCATCTCGCGGCTCTTGGAGATGTCCCAGTTCTGGCAGAACTTGCAGGCAAGGTTGCAGCCGGCGGTGCCGAACGACATCACGCTGGAGCCGGGGTGGAAGTGGTTGAGCGGCTTCTTCTCGATCGGGTCGATGCAGAAGCCGGAGCTTCGGCCATAGGTGGTGAGGCGCATCTCGTCGCCCACGCGCTGGCGCACGAAGCACAGGCCGCGCTGGCCTTCGTGCAACTTGCAGTCGCGCGGACAGAGGTCGCACTGCAGGCGGCCGTCCTGCAGGGCATGCCACCACCTTGCCGGCACGCTGTCGTTCATCATGGTGTCGTTCATCGTGCGTCCCCGAACTTGCGCACGCGGTAGCGGGCGAGCTTCACCTCGGGCGCCCAGAAGTCGGCCGGCAGTCCTGCCTTGCGCTTGAGCGACGCAAGGAAGCTGCGCGCGTCGGGCAATTGCTCCCACACCTGCGGCAGGTAGGTGGCGCGGTGGCCCTGCCATTCGAAGATCACGCCGTCTTCGCCGGGCCGGAGCGCGGCCAGGGCCTCGGCTTCGCTGCGCACGTCCATCGGCTCGGCCGGGTCGAGCAGCGACACCTCCACCTGCAGGCCCGGCCACTCGTCGGC
>DASWSY010000244.1:0-3134 GCA_036402415.1 Rhizobacter sp.
ACGGCCGGCTCGGTGTCGGTGAGCGAGGTGGCGCCTTCGCGCAAAACCTGGCGCTTGCCCAGTGCGGGGATGAAGCGCTCGATCGGGTCGTCGAGCTGGAACTTGCCTGCTTCGAAGAGCTGCAGGGCCGCGATGGTGGTGATGAGCTTGGTGTTGGAGAAGGCGCGGAAGAGGGTGCCGTCGCGCATGGGCACGCCGTCTTCCTGGTCGGCCAGCCCGACGTGGTGCACGTCGAGCAGGTCCTGGCCGCGAAGCACCGCGCAGGAGACACCCGCCAGCAACTTGCCGTCCACATAACGTTTCATGGCGGCATGGATGTGCTGGAAGTCGAGGGCGGCGGTCATGGGGAAAAGGGCCTTCGAGCGGCCGAAATAAGGTGTTTACCTTATAGCACAGGCCGTGCCAGCGCTGGACTACACTGGCTCTCCTGCCACCCCGTTCACCTGCCCATGCCCGCCCCGCAGCCGACCTCCATCACCCTGCACCAGCACTCACGGGTGCTGGAGGTGGGCTTTGCCGATGGGCAGCAGTTCCGCATTCCGTTCGAGCTGATGCGGGTGTATTCCCCCTCGGCCGAAGTGAAAGGCCATGGGCCAGGTCAGGAGACGCTGCAGACCGGCAAGCGTCTCGTCGAGGTGGTGGCACTGGAGCCGGTCGGCCACTATGCCGTGCAGCCGACGTTCTCGGACGGCCACAACACCGGCATCTTTTCCTGGGAATACCTCTACTTCCTCGGCTCGCAGGAAGCGCGCTTGTGGCGCGAGTACGAAGAGCGCCTGCGTCAGGCCGGCGCGCAGCGCGACGACCCCATGCCCGCGGCGGCCGGACCGGGCTGCGGCCATCACCATTGATCGGAGCATCACCATGAGCAGTACCCACTTCGGCTACCAGACCGTCGACGAGCGCGAAAAGGCCGGCAAGGTGCGAGGCGTGTTCGATTCGGTGGCGTCGCGCTACGACGTGATGAACGACCTGATGTCCATGGGGTTGCACCGCGCCTGGAAGGCGTACGCGGTGGCCGTCGCCGCGCTGCGCGAGGGCGACAAGGTGCTCGACATCGCCGGTGGCACGGGAGATCTGGCGAAGGCCTTCGCCATGAAGGTGGGCGAGCGCGGCACCGTGGTGCACACCGACATCAACGAGGCCATGCTGCGCCAGGGGCGCGACCGCCTGCTCGACAAGGGCCTGGCGTTGCCCACCTCGATCTGCGACGCCGAGTCGCTCCCTTTCCCCACTGGCAGCTTCGACCTCGTGAGCGTGGCCTTCGGTCTGCGCAACATGACCCACAAGGACCGGGCGCTGTCCGAGATGTGCCGGGTGCTGCGCCCGGGCGGCCGCTTGCTGGTGCTCGAGTTCTCGAAGGTCGCCGAGCCTTTGCAGAAGCCCTACGACTGGTACTCGTTCAAGGTGCTGCCCCTGCTCGGCAAGCTGGTGGCGGGGGATTCCGAGAGCTACCGGTACCTTGCCGAGTCGATCCGCATGCACCCTGGCCAGCAGGAGCTGAAGGCCATGATGAAAGCGGCCGGCTTCGGCCACGTCGACGTGCACAACCTCAGCGCCGGGGTGGTGGCGCTGCACGTGGGCATCAAGTGCTGAGCTTCACTCTGCCGGCTTGAGCTGGGCCGTGCCGCGGCCGATGCCGAGGTAGTCGAAGCCCAGGTCGCGCATCAGGGCCGGCTCGTAGAGGTTGCGGCCGTCGAAGATGACGGGCTGCTTGAGCTGGCGCTTGATCTGGTCGAAGTCGGGGCTCTTGAACTCGCGCCATTCGGTCAGGATCAGCAGCGCATCGGCGCCTTCCAGCGTGGTGGCCACGTTGTCGACGATCTGCAGCGACGTGACGTGGCCCAGCACACGGCGCGCCTCCTCGGCCGCCACAGGGTCGTAGGCGACGATGGTGGCGCCACGCTCGGCCAGGGCCTGGATCACGTCGCGGCTCGGGGCGTCGCGCATGTCGTCGGTGTTGGGCTTGAAGGCCAGGCCCCACATGGCGAAGCGGCGGCCGCTCAGGTCGTGGCCGAAGCGGGCGACGACCTTGTCGACCAGCACCGTCTTCTGGCGCTGGTTGGCGCGGTCGACGGCGTTGAGCACCATGAGGTCGATACCGTATTCCTTCCCGGTGCGCATGAGCGCGTTGACGTCCTTCGGAAAACACGAGCCGCCGTAGCCGGTGCCGGCGTAGAGGAACTGGTAGCCGATGCGCGGGTCGCTGCCGATGCCCTTGCGCACGAGTTCGATGTCGGCGCCGACCTTCTCGGCCAGGAGCGCCAGCTCGTTCATGAAGCTGATGCGGGTGGCCAGCATCGAGTTGGCGGCGTACTTGGTGAACTCGGCACTGCGCACGTCCATCACCAGCAGGCGCTCGTGGCTGCGGATGTAGGGGGCGTAGAGGGCGCGCATCAGCAGGATGGAGCGCTCGTCGTCGGCGCCCACTACGATGCGGTCGGGGCGCATGAAGTCTTCGACGGCGGCGCCTTCCTTCAGGAACTCGGGATTGGAGACGACGGCGAAGTCGACCTGCTTGTCGCGCTTGGCCAGCTCTTCGGCGATGACGGCGCGCACCTTGTCGGCGGTGCCCACGGGCACCGTGCTCTTGTCGACCACGACCTTGTAGTCGGTCATGTAGCGCCCGATGTTGCGGGCCGCGGCCAGCACGTACTGCAGGTCGGCTGAGCCGTCTTCATCCGGCGGGGTGCCCACGCCGATGAACTGCAGCGTGCCGTGGTTGACCGCGAGTTGCACATCGGTCGTGAACTGCAGGCGGCCGGCGTTGACATTGCGCTGGACGACCTCCTTCAGGCCCGGCTCGTAGATCGGGATGCCGCCATCGTTGAGCACCTGGATCTTCTTCGCGTCGACGTCGAGGCACACCACGTGGTTGCCCATCTCCGACAAGCAAGCGCCCGTGACGAGACCCACATAGCCCGTCCCGATGATGGTTACTTTCACTCGTTCTGCTCCGCTGGTGTTGGGTTGCGATTGTCGTGCGCGAAGTCACTGTTTCTCGCGGGTTGGAGGTGCGTGAACCGCCCGAGTTGCGGGGGTGTCGCACAGCCTGCGCTGTCTACAATTTCGGGGCACTGACTGTCGCAGGCGATGCGGCATGTTGCCAGCAAGCCCTTGCGATGACTTCCCCC
>DASWSY010000245.1:0-4335 GCA_036402415.1 Rhizobacter sp.
CTACGCGAGGAGCGCGGCCTGACCGGCACCCGCTACGGCTGCGGCCCGGGCGTGTGTGGCGCCTGCACCGTGCACCTGGACGGCCAGGCCGTGCGCTCGTGCATCACGCCGTGCAGCGCAGCCGACGGGCGAGAGCTCACCACCATCGAAGGCCTGGCGCGCGGCGACCTGCTGCACCCGGTGCAGCAGGCGTGGCTGGAGCTCGCCGTCGCGCAGTGCGTCTACTGCCAGAGCGGCCAGATCATGGGTGCCGCGGCCCTGCTGGCCAGCACACGCAACCCGAACGACGAGCAGATCGATGCCGCGATGGCCGGCCACCTGTGCCGCTGCGGCACCTACGAGCGCGTCCGAGCCGCGATCCACCGCGCCGCGCAGATCGCGGGAGAAGGGGGCGTGCGATGAGCGCCTTGCTGTCACGCCGCGCACTGCTCGCCACGGGCGGCGGCATCACGGTCAGCTTCGGGCTCGGCGGCTGCTCGTTGATCCCGCCCATCCCGAAGCGCCCCGCGCCCACGCTCGACGACGCGGTCGGCTGGATCCACCGCACGCCCGAGGGCCGCTTCATGCTTTGGTGCCCGCGGGTCGAGATGGGACAGAACGTGCTGGGCGCGTTGCGCCGCATTGCTGCGCTGGAGCTGGGCGTGAGCGAGGCGGCGATCGACGTGCGCATCCCCGGCACCGACGACATCGGGCGCGTGAAAGGCACCGTCGGCAGCGACTCGGTGCGCGAGCTGCTCGTGCCGCTGGCCACGGCCTGCGCGCGCCTGCGAGACGAGATGAAGGCGCAGGGTGTCGAGCCGCCGTCCTTGCGGGCCATCAGCGCGCTGCGCCAGGCGGCCAGCTTGCCTGACGTCGTGCAGCCGCAGCACTACGCGCTCGTGACGGGCGCGCCCGTCTTCGCCGCCGACGCGCGCCTGCCCGGCATGCTGCACGCGACCGTGCTGCGGCCCCCCTGGCGCCCCGAGCTCGGCGTCGAGCTCGACGGCTGGAACCGCGAGGCCGTGCAGGCCGTGCCCGGCTTCGTGGCCCAGCTCTCGCTGCCCGGGATCGACGGGCCGGTGCTGGTGGGCCAACATCCGCAGGCGTTGTTCGCGATGCGTGCCGCCGCGGCCGTGCGCTGGAAGGCGCCGGCTCACTCGCCCGACCCCGAGCGCATGGTCGACATCGACGCGGTGCTCGCCAAGGGCCGCTTCACCAAGGACAGCGGCAGCGTGCAAGAGGGAGCGTGGACGGTCGACCTGCGGCTCGACGTGCCCATGACCGCCCACGCCGCCATCGAGCCGCGCTGTGCTGTGGCCCGCTTCGGCACCGGCGCCGACGGCAAGCAGACGCTCGAGCTCTGGTGCGGCACGCAAGACCCGTTCTTCATGCGCGACGTGATGGCACGCGACCACGGCTTGCCCGTCGAGCGCATCACGGTGCACAACCAGCGCCTGGGCGGTGGCTTCGGCGCACGCACCGTGGCGCTGGTCGAGCGCGAAGCGGCCTACGTCGCACGGGCGGTGAAGGCACCCGTCAAGCTGCAATGGACACGCGAGGACGAGTTCACCGGCGGCTTCCACCGGCCGCCGTCATCCCACCGCGTCAAGGTGCGCGTGGGTGCGGACGGGCTCATCGCCGACTGGTGGCACGCGCTCTCGAGCTCGCACGTGATCTTCACCTCGGCCGGCATGCCGCCGTGGATGCAGACCTTCACCGATTTCGTCGGCGACGCCGGCACCTCGCGTGGGCAGCACGCGCCGTATGCGTTCACGCGCCAGCGGCGTTCGATGCAGCTCACGCGCGTGCCGCTGGCCACCGGTCCGTGGCGCGGGCTCGGCGCCGGGCCGAACGTGCTGGCGATCGAAGCAGCCATGGATGCGGCCGCACGCGCCAGCCGGCAGGACCCGGTGGCGTTTCGCCTGCGGCACCTCGCCAACGCACCGGCGGGCGAGCATCTCGCAGACCCTGGGCGCCTCAGCGCCGTGCTGCAACGCGTGGCAGAGCGCGCCAAACGCGAAGCGCCGCGCGTGGCGGCCGCCGGCGAGCGCGTGGGTCGCGGCGTGGCCTGCGGTGTCTACAAGGGCCTGAGCGTCGTCGCCGCGGTGGCCGAGGTCGCCATCACCGACGACCGCATCCGCGTCACGCGCCTCTGGTGCAGCCACGATTGCGGGGCGATGGTCGATGCACGCAGCGTGCGAGCGCAGGTCGAAGGCAACCTCGTCTGGAGCCTGAGCCTGGTGCTCTTCGAGCGACTCAGCGCGCCCGAGGCCCGCGCCGCCCAGACAGGCCTGGCCGACTACCCGCTGCCGCGCATACCCGACATGCCGGTGCTCGACATCGACCTCGTGCCGAGCGACAAGCCGCCCAGCGGTGCCGGCGAAGCGGCCATCGTGGCCGGTGCAGGCGCGATCTACAACGCCCTGGTGGCCGCCAGCGGAAAGCAGCCGACCCGGCTCCCCGTGACCCCCGCCGACCTCGCATAGACCGTGGTCTTTGACCACCCCAGCCAGGGGGCGGCTGCGTAGAATGCGCCACCGGGCCCAAATTTTGGTGCCCGGTTTTTTGTGTCCGCTCCACCCTCGCTGGTGGCGTCGCGGGACGGCCGGGTCTCACCAAGTCAAGCGCTCACAGCAGCCATTGGGCCGCGCACTGCCTCAACGCGCCGCCCGTTTGACGCCCAGGAGCCTTGACATGGAAATCTTCGACTACGACAACGTTCTTTTGCTGCCGCGCAAATGCCGCGTGGAGAGCCGCTCGGAATGCGACCCTTCGATGCAGTTCGGCCGCCACACCTTCAAGCTGCCGGTCGTGCCCGCCAACATGAAGACGGTGATCGACGAGCCCATCTCCGAATGGCTCGCCGCCAACGGCTACTTCTACGTGATGCACCGCTTCGACATCGACAACCTCGCCTATGCGAAGCGCATGCGCGACAAGGGCCTGTTCGTGTCGATCAGCTCGGGCGTGAAGCCCGATGACTTCAAGGTCATCGATCGGCTGGCCGCCGAAGGCGTGGGCGCCGACTACATCACCATCGACATCGCGCACGGCCACGCCGAGAGCGTGCGCAAGACCATCGAGCACATCAAGCAGAAGCTGCCCGACACCTTCGTGATCGCCGGCAACGTGGCAACGCCCGAAGCGGTGATCGACCTCGAAAACTGGGGCGCCGATGCGACCAAGGTGGGCGTGGGCCCGGGCAAGGTGTGCATCACCAAGCTCAAGACCGGCTTCGGCACCGGCGGCTGGCAGTTGAGCGCGCTCAAGTGGTGTGCGCGCGTGGCCACCAAGCCCATCATTGCCGACGGCGGCATCCGCGACCACGGCGACATCGCCAAGAGCGTGCGGTTCGGCGCGGCGATGGTGATGATCGGCTCGCTCTTCGCCGGGCACGAAGAGTCGCCGGGCAAGACGGTCGAGGTCGACGGCAAGCTCTTCAAGGAGTACTACGGCTCGGCCAGCGACTTCAACAAGGGCGAATACAAGCACGTCGAGGGCAAGCGCATACTCGAGCCCATCAAGGGCAAGCTTGCCGACACGCTGCGCGAGATGCGCGAAGACGTGCAAAGCTCCATCAGCTACGCCGGCGGCACCAAGCTCGCCGACATCCGCAAGGTCAACTACGTGATCCTGGGCGGCGACAACGCCGGCGAGCACCTGCTGATGTAAGGGCCTGGGGTGCGGTGCTAAGGTGAAAGGAGATGCCACCCCTCTTTCACCAGGAGCACCGCATGCCTTCCACGACGATCCCTGAACAGGCCGGCGCGATCGAGCTGGCCCGCCTGCTGGCCGAACGCAAGATCGGCGCGCTGGAGCTGTGCGACCTGCACATCGCGCGCATCGAGCAACGCGACACCGACATCAACGCCGTGGTGGTGCGCGACTTCGACCGCGCCCGAGAAGCCGCCCGCGCCGCCGATGCGGCGCTGGCCCGCGGCGAGCGCAAGCCGCTGCTCGGTGTGCCGATGACGGTGAAGGAGTCGTATGACGTGGCGGGCCTGCCCACCACCTGGGGCTTTGCCGAATTTGCCGACTACCGGCCCGATGCCGATGCGCTGGCGGTCACGCGCATGAAAGAGGCCGGCGCCATCATCCTCGGCAAGACCAACGTGCCGGTGGCACTCGGCGACTGGCAGACGGTGCACCCGCTCTACGGCCGCACCAACAACCCCCTCGACCTCAAACGTTCGCCGGGCGGATCATCGGGCGGCTCGGCCGCGGCCCTCGCCTCGTGCATGGTGCCGCTGGAACTCGGCTCCGACATCGGCGGCTCGATCCGCGTGCCGGCGCACTTCTGCGGGCTCTATGGGCACAAGCCGAGCTTCGGCCTGATGCCACCACGCGGGCACAAGC
>DASWSY010000246.1:0-3422 GCA_036402415.1 Rhizobacter sp.
CACCACCCGCTGCGGGTGGCCGAGGAGTGGTTGGTCGTCGACAACATCTCCAAGGGCCGAGTGGGCATCTCGTTCGCCTCGGGCTGGCAGCCGAACGACTTCGTGCTCAAGCCCGAGAACTTCGCCGACAACAAGAACATCATGCTGCGCAACATCGAGACCGTGCGCAAGCTGTGGCGCGGCGAGAAGTGCAGCTTTCCCGGCGCCACGGGCAACGAGGTCGAGGTCGGCATCCTCCCGCGTCCGGTGCAGAAAGACCTGCCGTACTGGGTGACTTCCGCTGGCAACCCCGAGACCTTCATCGCCGCCGGCAAGCTCGGCGCCAACGTGCTGACCCACCTGCTGGGCCAGACGGTGGAAGAACTCGACGGCAAGCTCGCCGCCTACCGCAAGGCCTGGAAAGACGCCGGCCACCCGGGCGAAGGCTACGTGACGCTGATGCTGCACACCTTCGTCGGCCCCGATGAAGCCGAGGTGCGTGCCAAGGTCAAGCAGCCGCTGATCGACTACCTCAAGACCTCGCTCAACCTCGTCAAGCAATACGCCTGGTCCTTCCCCGCGTTCAAGAAGCGCGAGGGCATGGACGGCCCCAACTCCACCGCCAGCCTCGACCTGCAAAGCCTCAACGACGAGGAAATGCAGGGCCTGATGGAGCACTCGTTCAACCGCTACTACGAGACCAGCGGCCTCTTCGGCACGCCCGAGAGCTGCCTGAAGCAGGTCGATGCGATCAAGGCAATCGGCGTCGACGAAGTGGCCTGCCTGATCGACTTCGGTGTCGATTCGCCGTCGGTGCTCGCGCACCTCGAATACCTGAACGAACTGCGCAAGAACGCCACGCCCCGCCGCGCCGCCGCGACCGCCAACACCGACTACTCTATCCCCACGCTGCTCAAGCGCCACCAGGCCACGCACCTGCAATGCACCCCGTCGATGGCGCGCATGCTGCTGCTCGACCCGGCGGCGGTCGATGGCCTGCGCGGCCTCAAGCGCATGATGGTCGGCGGCGAAGCGCTGCAGGCGCCGCTCGCCCGCGAACTGAAGGGCGCGATCGCCAGCCACGGCCATTTGATGAACATGTACGGCCCGACCGAGACGACCATCTGGTCGTCGGTGCACCGGGTCGACACCGTCGACGGCATCGTGCCGCTCGGCAAGCCGCTGGCCAACCAGGCGATCTACATCCTCGACACGCGCCAGCAGCCCACGCCGGTCGGTGTGCCGGGCGAGCTCGTGATCGGCGGCAAGGGCGTGGTGCGCGGCTACCTGCACCGCCCCGAGCTGACCGCCGAGCGTTTCCTGCCGCACCCGCTGAAGGGCGCGGCCGGTGGCCGTGTCTACCGCACCGGCGACCTCGCGCGCCTGCGTGACGATGGCTCGATCGAATTCCTCGGCCGCTTCGACCATCAGGTGAAGGTGCGTGGCTACCGCATCGAGCTGGGCGAGATCGAAGCCTCGCTGCTGAGCCATACCGGCGTGCGCGAGACGGTGGTCGTCGCGCGTGAAGACACGCCGGGCGATGTGCGTCTCGTGGCCTACATCGTGCCGTCGGCCAAAGACAGCGCGCCGGCGGCCGAGCTGAAAGAACACCTGCGCACCCGCATGCCCGACTTCATGGTGCCGGCGCACTTCGTCACGCTCGACGCGCTGCCGCAGACGCCCAATGGCAAGATCGACCGCAAGCAGCTGCCCGCGCCCGAAGCGAGCAAGGCCCCTGTCGCGACCGAAGCCTTCGTGGCACCGGCAAGCGACCTCGAAGAGCAGATCGCCGCCATCTGGAAGGACGTGCTCAAGCTGCCGCAGGTCGGTGCGCGCGACAACTTCTTCGACCTGGGCGGCCACTCGCTCCTGGCCGTGCAGGCGCACCGCCGACTGCGTGACACGCTGCAGCGCGACATCTCCATCACCGACATCTTCCGCTTCCCCACCATCCAGAGCCTCTCCGCCTACCTCGGCGAAGGCGGTGTCGACGATGCGGGCGCAAAGGCCGGCAACGCGCGGGCGCAAGGCCGCCGCGCCGTGCTGCAGCAGCGCCGCCAGGCGTCTCGTGTCTGAGGCAACGCGTCTGACCCCCATCTCCAGATTCCGACCACCGATGAACCGCTCGACAGAGGCAGGCTGCCCGCAGGGATTGAACGCATGACCGACGAGGTGAACGAGACCGACATTGCCATCGTGGGCATGGCGATCCGCGTGCCGGGGGCGTCGAATCCCGAGGAGTTCTGGGCCAACCTGCGCAATGGCGTGGAAGCCACGCGGCCGTACACCGACGAAGAGCTGCTCGCCAAGGGCGTGTCGCAGAGCACGCTGGCCGATCCCAACTACGTGAAGGCCGGCATCCAGCTCCAGGACCTCGACGCCTTCGACCCCGAGTTCTTCGGCTTCAGCCAGAAGGAAGCGGCGATCCTCGACCCGCAGCACCGCCAGTTCTACGAGATCTGCTGGGAGGCGCTCGAACGCGCCGGCCACCCGCCCGAGACCTTCGAAGGTGCAGTGGGTCTCTTCGCCGGCTGCGGCATGGGCGCGTACTTCACCTTCAACCTGCTCTCCAACCCCGAGCTGGTCGACTCGGTGGGCCTCTTCCTGCTGCGCCACACCGGCAACGACAAGGACTTCCTGTCGACGCGTGTCTCGTACGCCTTCAACCTGCACGGCCCCTGCGTCAACGTGCAGACCGCCTGCTCGACTTCGCTCGTCGCCACGCACATGGCGGTGCAGAGCCTGCTTGCGCGCGAGTGCGACATGGCGCTGGCCGGCGGCGTGACCATCGAGATTCCGCACGGCGTGGGCTACCACTACAAGGAAGGCGAGGTGCTCTCGCCCGACGGCCATTGCCGCACCTTCGACCACCGCTCCAAGGGCACGGTGTTCGGCAGCGGCGCCGGTGTCGTGGTGCTGCGCCGCCTGGAAGACGCGCTGCGCGACGGCGACCACATCCATGCGGTGATCAAGGGCAGCGCGATCAACAACGACGGCGCGCGCAAGGTCGGCTACCTCGCCCCGAGCGTCGACGGTCAGGCGGCGTGCATCACCGAAGCGCTGGCCGTGTCCGACGTGACGGCCGACACACTGAGCTATGTCGAATGCCACGGCACCGCCACGCCGGTCGGTGACCCGATCGAGATCGCCGCGCTCACGCAGGCCTTCCGCGACACCACCGACAAGGTCGGCTACTGCAAGGTCGGCTCGGTCAAGACCAACATCGGCCACCTCGACACCGCCGCCGGTGTCGCGAGCCTGATCAAGGCCACGCTCGCGCTCGAGCACAAGCAGATCCCGCCCTCGCTCAACTTCGAAGCGCCCAACCCGCGCATCGGCTTCGAGGGCAGCCCCTTCACCGTGGCCGCCAAGCTCGCCGACTGGACGACCGATGGCGGCCCGCGCCGCGCCGGCGTCAACTCGCTGGGCGTGGGCGGCACCAA
>DASWSY010000247.1:0-12857 GCA_036402415.1 Rhizobacter sp.
TGCTTCGCGCTGCGCGTGCCGCGCGCCGACGACGCCGTGCCGGTAACGCGGCCGGCCGTCGGGCAGGCGCAGCCGCTGGCCGGGCGGCGCATCACCGTGGTCGACGACGACCCCGCGGTGCTGGAGTCGCTGGCCGAGCGCTTGCGGGCCTGGGGCGCCGAGGTGCGGGCGCTCGACGGCGTGCCGGCGCTGCGTGCGAGCCTGCCGCCGGCCCCGCCACGCGCCCCCGACGACTGCTACGCCGACCTCCTGATCACCGACCAGCGCCTGCCCGGCGGCAGCGGCCTGCTCGTGATCGAGCTCGTGCGCCAGCGCTGCGGCCCCTTGCCGGTGTTGGTGATCACCGGCGACACCGCGCCCGCCGACCTCGCGCTGCTCGAAGCCAGCGGGGCGCCGGTGCTGCACAAGCCCTTCCGCACCGAAGCGCTACTCAGCGCCGTCGAAGCGGCGCTGCAGGGCACGCCGCCGGTGTCGGCCTACCCGACGTAGCTGTCGCCGAGCCGCAGGCCCAGCCGGGCGGCGGCCACCACGGCCTGCGTGCGCGAGTTCACCTCCAGCCGGCGGAAGATGGCGGCCAGGTGCGTCTTCACCGTCGACTCCGACAAGGCGAGCTCCCGGCAGATCACCTTGTTGGGCTTGCCGCTGATGAGGAGCTTGAGCACGTCGAGCTGGCGCGGCGACAGGCCCAGCGCCGTCTCGGCAGGCGGCACGTCGGCGCGCAGGCCCAGCACGCGCGGCGGCAGGTAGACGCCGCCGGCGAACACCGTCGAAAGCGCCGCGCGCATTGCCCCGGGTTGCGAGGTCTTGGGGATGAAGCCGGCCGCGCCGTCGTCGATCGCGCCGAGCACCGTCTCGGGCGTTTCGTCGGCCGAGAGCACCACCACCGTCAGCTCGGGCGCGGCATCACGCAGCCGGCGCAGGCTCAGCGTGCCGGTGCTGTCGGGCAGGCCGAGGTCGAGCAGGGCGAGCCCGATGTCGGGCTCGTCGCGCAGCCTGTCGAGTGCCTGGCCGATGCTGCCGGCCTGCCGGATGTCGAGGTGGGGAAAGGCGCTGGCCATCAGGAGCGCGAGGCCTTCGCGGAAGAGGGGGTGGTCGTCGATGAGAAGTGTCTTCATGGGGGACTGCGGGTACCGAACCATTCTCGCCCGCGCATCCGCCTGGGCCCGGCCTTCAAGCGATGGGCGAGCGTGATCTGTTTCGCAGCACGCTGCGAAGCATCGGCCGTTTGGCCGAAGTCTCGCCCGACCCTCGGCCGGCAAGCTGCCGCACTCGTATCTGTCATCCCTTTCAACGGAGCAAACACCCATGCGGCACCTGAGTCTTGTCATCGCCATGGCCACGGCCGGCCTGCTGGTCGCCTGCGGCGGCTCGCCCAGCAGTTCCACCCCCAGCACCGGCGGCACCAGCACGCTCACGCTGAGCGGCGTGGTCGCCAAGGGCGCGGCGCTGGCCGGTGCCAGCGTCACCGCCACCTGCGCGGCCGGCACCGTCACGCCCGCCACCACCGCCGGCGACGGCAGCTACACGCTCACCGTCACCAGCGGCACGCTGCCCTGCGTGCTCGAAGCCACCGGCACCGGTGCCGACGCGGGCCTGGTGCTGCACTCCGTCGCCACCGGCACGGGCAGCACGGCCACGTCGAACATCACGCCGGTGACGGAATTGCTCGTCGCCCAGCTCACCGGCCAGGATCCCGCCGCCTTCATGGCCGCGGCCGACGCCTCCACGCTCAACAGCACCGTCACCACGAGCAACATCGACACCGCCAAGACCGAGGTCATCGCCACCCTCGCGGCCGCCGGCCTCGACACCACCGCGCTGGCCAGCGCCGACATGGTGAGCGGCACCCTGCAGGCCGGCACCGGCGCGGGCTACGACGGCGTGCTGGACGCGCTGGGCGAGGCGCTCACCGACAGCGGCACCACGCTGGCGCAGCTTACGCAGACGGTGGTGAACACCGCGTCCGGCGTCAGCCCCGGCGCTGAAACGGGCACCGCGATCTCGGCCCTGCCGGCCAACCTGCTGCTGCGCCCGAAGGCCGCGAACTGCGACGCACTGCGCAGCACGAACTACCGCATCATCAAGTTCGCGGCCACGAACGGCGCCGAGAACGCACCGAGCACCGCCTTCGAAGAGATGAGCTTCAACGCGGAAACGCTGACCGCCACCTTCTCCGGCGACGACACCATGGCCTTCACGGCCAATGGCAACTGCCGCTACACGCTGCCCGAAGGCGAAGCCGTGGTTTCGCCGGCTGGCGTGATGGTGATGCGCCACATGGTGGGTTCGGACGACGACACCGTGGGTGCGGGTGACCGCAGCGCGGTGCGTCTGATGATCGGCCTGCCGGTGCAGGACCTCTCGGTGGCCGACGTCGCCGGCGAATACGCCCTCATCGGGTTCGACCGCAACCCGCTCGAAACCTACGCCGGCTACGCCACCGTGACCGCGACCGGTGTGGTGAACAACTTCCGCTGCTGGGAAGACGAGCTCAGCGTCGCCGAGGCGAACTGCACGCCGCTCGACACCAGCTACACCGAAGTCTTCAGCCGGAACAACGACGGCCGGTTCAGCTGGGGCTCGGCCCCGACCGACCCGGATCAGTGGTCCGACACCGTCTATGCCTACCGTGCCGGCAACGGTGACGTCCTGCTGGTGGCGGTGACCCCCTCGGGCGAGCCCGCCTTCGGCGTCAAGCGCCGCGTGTTGACGTTGCCGTCGGTGAACGATACCTACGCCAACTGGTCGATGCACGCCGACGGCAACCTGGTGGCCGCCAACGTGACGACGTCGGTCAGCCACACGGTGACCAGCGTCGACACCGACAGCAGCTCGGTCACGCGCACCAGCGTCGAAGAGGGCGCGGGCACCACGACGCAGACGCTCGCCTACAACTCGGGCCGTGCCGGCTACCTGACCCGCCCGGCCGGCACCGGCGTGCGCCCGTTCACCGGCCTCGCGGCCCCCGGCTTCGGGCTGACCGCGCTGTACCTGCCCGCCCACAACGCGCAGGTCGCACGCCTCTCGGTCTCGGTCCGCCAGTAAGTCACGCCGGCGTCATGCAAGGCCCGCCCGTCACGGCGGGCCTTTTTCATGGGCGGCGACAATCGCGGCCTATGCTGCAGTTCGACCTCCTCAAGACCGAAGGCCACGCCCGTCGCGGGCGCCTCACCCTCAACCACGGCGTCGTCGAGACGCCGGTCTTCATGCCCGTGGGCACCTACGGCACGGTGAAGGGCGTGATGCCGTCGTCGCTGGATGAGATGGGCGCGCAGATCATCCTCGGCAACACCTTCCACCTGTGGCTGCGCCCCGGGCTCGACATCCTGAAGCAGTTCGGCGGGCTGCATCGCTTCGAGGCGTGGACGAAGCCCATCCTCACCGACAGCGGCGGCTTCCAGGTGTGGAGCCTGGGCGAGATGCGCAAGATCAGCGAGGAGGGCGTGAAGTTCGCGTCACCCGTCAACGGCGACAAGCTCTTCCTCACGCCCGAGGTGAGCATGCAGGTGCAGACGGTGCTCAACAGCGACATCGTGATGCAGTTCGACGAGTGCACGCCCTACGAGACCAAGGGCCACATCACGACCGAAAAGGAAGCGCGCATCTCGATGGAGCTGAGCCTGCGCTGGGCGAGCCGCTGCCTCACTGAATTCCAGAAGCTGCAGAACCCGAACGCGCTCTTCGGCATCGTGCAGGGCGGGATGTTCGAGCACCTGCGCGAGGAGTCCTTGAATTCGCTCGTCGAACTCGACCTGCCGGGCTATGCCATCGGCGGCGTGAGCGTCGGCGAGCCCAAGGAGGACATGCTGCGCATCATGGCGCACACGCCGCACCGTCTGCCCGCGCACAAGCCGCGCTACCTGATGGGCGTGGGCACGCCGGAAGACCTGGTGGACGGCGTGGCCGCGGGTGTCGACATGTTCGACTGCGTGATGCCCACCCGCAATGCGCGCAATGGCCACCTCTTCACCCGCTTCGGCGACCTGCGCCTGCGCAACGCCCGCTACAAGACCGACGAACGGCCGGTCGACGAGACCTGCTCGTGCCACTGCTGCAAGAACTTCAGCCGCGCCTATTTGCACCACCTCGACCGCTGCGGCGAGATGCTGGGGCCCATGCTCACCAGCATCCACAACCTGCACTACTACGTGAACCTGATGCGCGAAGTGCGGCTGGCGCTGGAGGAGGACCGGTTCGAGAGCTTCCGTGCGGCGTTCAAGGCGGATCGGTTGCGAGGGGTTTCCTAGCGCGTGGATCCCCGCTTTCGCGGGAATCCACGCACGACTTCAGCGGAACACCGGCGCGCGTTTCTCCAGCCCCGCGAGCGCCGCTTCGCGCTGGTTGGGGCTGCCGATCAGCGCCTTCTGCTCCACCGATTCGGCCATCAGCACCGGGCCGGCCGCCACCGGCGAGGCGCCGTTGAGCAGGCGTTTGCTGGCGCGGATGGAATCGGGACTCTGCGCGGCGATGTGCGCCGCGAGCGCGCGCGCCTCGGCCAATGGGTCTTCGCTCACGCGCGTGGCCAGGCCGATCGCTTGCGCCTCCACGCCCGAGACGACGCGCCCGGTGTAGGTCAGCTCGCGCACGACGTCGGGTCGCACGAGCTCCGTCATCAGCACGATGCCGGCCATGTCGGGCACCAGGCCCCATTTGACTTCCATCACCGCGAGCTTGGCCTCGGGGTGCACCAGACGGATGTCGGCGCCGAGCGCGATCTGCAGGCCGCCGCCGAAGGCCACGCCGTGCACGGCGGCGATCACCGGCACCGGAAGCTCGCGCCAGCCCCAGGCGACGTATTGCGCATCGTTGGCGAGGCCGCGGCTGCGCGTCAGCAGGTCCATGCCCAGGGTGCCGCTGGTCTCGCCCTGGCCCATCTGCGCGAAGCGGCCCATGTCGAGGCCGGCACAGAAGGCGCGTCCTTCGCCGTGGACCACGACGACGCGGACGCGCGCATCGGCTTTCAATTGCTCGATGCCATCGTTGATCGCGCGGAACATGGCCGCGTCGATGGCGTTCATCTTGTCGGCGCGGGTCAGGGCCACCTCGGCCACGCCACGCTCGTCCACGCGGATGCGGACGCGGTCTTCGTTGCTGCTCATCGTCGTCTCCTCAGGCTGAGGTGGCGATTCTTGAGCAAACGGCCCCGGAGGGGCCGTCGCGAGGGTGTCAGGTCTCGATCGCGAACGCCCGCAGCGCCGCCATCTTGCCCGCGCGGAATTGCCAGACGTCGCAGTACGACGAGTGGGTCGTCTTCCCGTTCGGGTCCGTCAAGGTGATCTCGCCCAGCACGGTGACGAAGTCGCCCTCGGCGATCCACTGCGAAACGCTGAACTGCGGCGGCACGACGTACACCTTGGACATCCACTGCCGGACGGCGTCCTTTCCTTCGAGGGAGATGTCGCCGACCATCTGCCAGTCGATGTCGTCGGTGCAGTACGACAGGAAGCCTTCATGGTCGCCCGCCGCAATGGCGTCGTTGGCTTTCTGCAGGATCGATTTGTTCGTCTCGGACATGTACTTCCTCCGTTGACGGGAATGGCCCTCGGCCGGTGGTCACTTCTTGGGCGCGTCACCCGTCAGCAACGGCAGGCTGCCTTCGCTCTGGTCGCCCAGCAGGCCGGTGGCGCTGTAGATGCCGAGCTTCTGGCGCGTGTCGGCGATGTCGAGGTTGCGCATGGTCAGCTGGCCGATGCGATCGATCGGCTGGAAGGCGCCTTCCACCTTCTCCATCGACAGCCGCTCGGGCGCGTAGGTGAGATTCGGGCTCACCGTGTTCATGATCGAGTAGTCGTTGCCGCGGCGCAGTTCCAGCGTCACCTCGCCGGTGACGGCCTTGGCGATCCAGCGCTGGGCGCTCTCGCGCAGCATCATGGCCTGCGAGTCGAACCAGCGGCCTTGGTACAGCAGGCGGCCGAGCTTGCGGCCGTTGCTGCGGTACTGCTCGATGGTGTCTTCGTTGTGGATGCCGGTGACCAGGCGCTCGTAGGCGATGTGCAGCAGCGCCATGCCCGGGGCCTCGTAGATGCCGCGGCTCTTGGCCTCGATGATGCGGTTCTCGATCTGGTCGCTCATGCCCAGGCCGTGGCGGCCGCCGACCTTGTTGGCCTCTTCGAAGAGCGCGACGGCGCTGCCGAAACGCACGCCGTTGATGGAGACCGGGCGGCCTTCCTCGAAGGCGACCGACACACGCTCGGCCTTCACCACCACGTCATCCTTCCAGAAGGCCACGCCCATGATCGGGTTGACGATGTGCAGGCCCTTGTCGAGGAACTCCAGGTCCTTCGCCTCGTGCGTGGCGCCCAGCATGTTGGAGTCGGTCGAGTAGGCCTTCTCCACGCTCATCTTGTAGTCGAAGCCGTTGGCGATGAGGAACTCGCTCATCTCCTTGCGGCCGCCGAGTTCGTCGATGAAGGTCTGGTCGAGCCAGGGCTTGTAGATGCGCAGGGCCGGGTTGGCGAGCAGGCCGTAGCGGTAGAAGCGCTCGATGTCGTTGCCCTTGTAGGTGCTGCCGTCGCCCCAGATGTGGACGTTGTCTTCCTTCATCGCCACGACCAGCGCGGTGCCGGTGACGGCACGGCCGAGCGGCGTGGTGTTGAAGTAGGTGGCGCCGCCGGTGCTGATGTGGAAGGCGCCGCTCTGGATGGCGGCGATGCCTTCGGCCACGAGCTGGGCGCGGCAGTCGACCAGGCGGGCGATGTCGGCACCGTAGGCCTTGGCCTTGCGGGGGATGTCTTCGTAGTCCGTCTCGTCGGGCTGGCCGAGGTTGGCGGTGTAGGCGCAGGGCGTGGCGCCCTTCTTGCGCATCCAGTGCACGGCGGCGCTGGTGTCGAGGCCGCCCGAGAAGGCAATGCCGACACGTTCGCCGGCGGGGAGTTTCTGGAGGATGGTGGCGGCCACGGGGTACTCGCTGTTGGGCTGGAGGAAGCCGGCGATTTTAGGCGGGGTGGGGTCGCCCGGCCGGCACCCCGGGAAGAGGCTCGGCCAGCAGCGCGGCGACTCGCTCCTTCAGCAGCGCCGGCGAGACCTGGGCCGCCGGCACGGCCGGGCCGGCGACGAGGCCGACGCGGCTCAGGAAGCCACGGCGAAACGGCCGCGTCATGGCCGCGCCGTCGACGCGCGAGAAGAACGAGCCCCACAGGTTCTGCAGCGCCATCGGCACCACCGGCACCGGGTGGGTCTCCAGGATCTTCATGATGCCGCCCTTGAACTCGCCGAGCTGGCCATTCCTGGTGATCGCGCCTTCGGGGAAGATGCACAGCAGGTCGCCGTTGTCCAGCACCTGGCGCGCCCGCAGGAAGGCCTGTTCATAGGTGACGGGGTCGTCCTTCTGCGACGCGATCGGGATCGCCTTGGCCAGCCTGAACATCCACCCGAGCACCGGGATCTGGAAGATGCGGTGGTCCATGATGAAGGCGATGGGGCGCGGGCTCGCGGCCATGAGCAGCACGGCGTCGACGAAGCTCACGTGGTTGCACACCAGGATGGCCGGCCCTTCGACCGGGATGTGCTCGTCGCCCTTCACGCGGAAGCGGTAGACGAGGCGTGTGGCCACGAAGGCGACGAAGCGAAGCAGGTACTCCGGCACCAGCATGAAGATGTAGAACGCGACCACCGCGTTGAGCAGGCCCACGATCAGGAACACCTGCGGGATGGTGAACTTCATCGCCAGCAGCGCACCCACCATCACCGAACTCACGATCATGAAGAGCGCGTTCAGGATGTTGTTGGCCGCGATGATGCGGGCGCGGTGCGTCGGCTGGGCCCGCAGCTGGATCAGCGCGTACATCGGCACGCTGTAGATGCCGGCGAAGAGCGAGAGCAGCAGAAGGTCGGCCATCACGCGCCAGTGGGCCGGCTGGGCGATGAACGCGGCCACGGTCTGCGGCGCCGAGGGCGGCAGCCCGCGCGAGGCGAAGTAGAGGTCGATCGCGAACACGCTCATGCCGATCGCGCCCAGCGGCACCAGGCCGATCTCCACATGCCGGCGCGACAACATCTCGCACATCAGCGAGCCGATGCCGATGCCGATGGAAAACACCACGAGCAGCATCGAGGCCACGTGCTCGTCGCCATGCAGCACCTCCTTGGCGAACGACGGGAACTGCGCCAGGAAGACCGCACCAAAGAACCACATCCACGAGATGCCCAGCAGCGAGCGGAACACGGCGATGTTCTGGTGCGCGAGCTTCAGGTTGCGCCAGGTTTCGGTGAAGGGGTTCCAGTTGATCCTGAGGCCCGGGTCGGTGGCCGGCGTGGGCGGCACGGCCTGCGCGAGCACCCGGCCGAGCACGGCGAGCGCGAGGCAGGTCCAGGCGATGTACTGCGGGCCGACCTGCGGGATGGCGACGAGCAGTCCACCCACCACGTTGCCGATCAGGATGGCCACGAAGGTGCCCATCTCGACCATGCCGTTGCCGCCGGTCAGCTCGCGCTCGTTCAGGTGCTGTGGCATGTAGGCGAACTTCACCGGTCCGAAGAGCGTGGAATGGAGCCCCATCAGGAACACGCAGGCCAGCAGCACCGGGATGTTGACGCTCATGAAGCCCCAGGCCGCGACCGCCATCACCACGATCTCGAACCACTTCACGAAACGGATCATCGCCGTCTTGTCGTGCTTGTCGGTGAGCTGGCCGCTGGTGGCCGAGAAGAGCAGGAAGGGCAGGATGAAGAGCGCCCCGATCGCCAGGCCCGCCAGCGAGGGCGGCAGCCAGCTCACCTGGATCTGGTAGGTCACCATCACCGTGAGCGCGAACTTGAAGAGGTTGTCGTTGCCGGCCCCGAGGAACTGCGTCCAGAAGAAGGGGGCGAAGCGGCGCTGTTTCAGCAGCGCGAACTGGTTGGGATGGTCGTGGGCGCTCAAGCAGTGGTCTCCCTCGTTGGCGGTCTTCGATCTGTGTCTTCGACGCGGTCGGGCGATTGTGCCGGCGAGCCGTGCCCTTCAGCGCACGACCTGCGCCGGCTCGCCCAGGCCGCTTCGGGCCAGCCAGGTGAAGACCGAGTCGACCGTCACCGTCTCGATGCGGTCGCTGAAGCGCTTGTCGTTCGGGTGGTCGTCGAAGGCGACGTTGGCCGCGGTCACACGCGCGCCCAGCCGCTTGAAGGCGGACAGGCGCAGCGTGGTCGGCTGGTAGCCCTGCAGCCGGAGCCACGCCTGCGCACGCTCGCGCGTCGCGGCGTTCGGGTCCATCGCCAGGGCCAGCGTCTCGATGGCCCACTGGTTCGACTGCTGATAGGTCTGTGCCCAGGGGTAGGCCACCATGTTGTAGCGCGGGGTGTGGAGCTGCGCGAGGCGCGGGTTGTCGGCCAGCAGCGGCATCAGCCGGGCCTGCACCTCGGGGCGCAGCACCACCACACCCGCCTGGTACTCGTGCAGGTCGTCGAGGAAGAACTCGCCCAGGCCCTGGCGGTAAACGGCGGCGTGCGCGGTGCCGCACTGGTTGAGCTTGTGGGCCACGCGCCAGCGCGTGCCGTCGCGGTACGCGAGGCCGAGGTGCGAGTAGCGCAGGCCGTAGGCGCTCAGGTCCTGCCCGGTGCGCGCGAGCACCACCACCTGGGCGCCGCTCGCGTCCAGCGCGCGTGCGGTGCGATCGGCCAGCACCATGGCCCGCTCGATGTTGCGCGCCTCGGGCGCCTTGGGCTCGCAGGCGCGCCCGGCGTGCGCGAGTGCGGAGGCGGCGAGCAGCGCGGCGGCAAGCGCGTGCTTCATCGCGTCACCCGCTCGTTGTAGAGCAGCGCCGCGCCGATCTCGTTGGGGATGTAGGCGATGGCGCGGCCGGCGGCCGACAGCACCCAGCCGGCGCTGAAGGCGCTGACCGTCACCACCGTGCCGACGCCCACCGACAGCGCCGCCGCACCCTGCGTGCTGAGCGTGACGCTGGCCCGCGCGCCGTCGGAGGCGCGCTCCAGGATGCACACCACGCCCTGGGCCGACGCCTCGACGGCCACGACCGTGAGCATCACCCCGGCCGACAGGAACATCGCCGGTGCGGCCACCGAGACCGCGATCGGCAGCATCGACAGTGCGCTCGCATCGGAGGCATTGGGCGGGTGGGCACGCGCCGGGCCGCCGCCGGCGAGCGCGGCCGAGAGCACCAGGGACAGGACATGTCGTTTCATGGCCGGGCCCCTCATTCGGCGTCGCGCTGGCCGCGCATCGCCATGCCGTCGCGACGCGCTTCGGCGATCAGCACCTCGTGCGCGTCGCGCAGCGTCTTGGCCAGCGTGAACACGCTCGAGATCAGGAACAGCCAGCACACGCCGAGGTAGGCCTTGTAGGTCGGGTTGATCTCCATGCGGTACAGGCCCCAGCCGGTCAACGCCATCGCCAGGGCGAAGCCGCCCCAGACCACGCTGCCCCACATCGGCGTGTCGACGCGCCGGCCTTCGTTGTCGCGCACGTACTTGGCGAGCGCGAAGGCGGTGGACAGGCAGAACACGTAACCCATCACCATGAAGGCGCGGTCGAGGTCGGCGCCGGGCAGGTAGGCCAGGCCGGTGGCGCAAAGCGTGGCGGCGACGCCGAACGAGACCCACACCTGGAGCTTCCAGGCCTTGGTGTCCTTGCGGGGAACGGCGGGGGTGTGCATGAAATCCTCAGTGAAGGGGTGGAACACGGGGCGGATGATCTGCAGGCCGCCGAGCGGGTTCAAGCGTTCCAGGAAGGGTTGCGCTTCACCGGCTGGCTGGTATCGTTTGCCGATACTTTTGGAGGGTTTCGGTGAGCACGACACAAGACCTGGTCACGGCGCTGAAGACCGAGCTCAAGGCCGCCGGCATCACCTACGCCGAGCTGGCCGAGCACCTGGACATGTCGGAGTCGAGCATCAAGCGCATCTTTGCGAAAGCCGACATGCCGCTCTCGCGCATCGACGACGTGCTGCGCGTGCTGAAGATGGACTTCGCCGAACTCGCGCGCAAGGTGGCCGATGCGCAGCCGCTGCGCCGCGAGCTCACCCTGGAGCAGGAGAAGGCCGTGGTGGCCGATCGGCGCCTTCTGCTGATGGCCATCTGCTGCATGAGCCAGTGGACCTATGAGCAGGTGATCGCCACCTACACCTTCACCGAGGCCGAGTGCGTCAAGTACCTGACGCAGCTCGACAAGATCGGCATCATCGAACTGCGGCCGCTCAACCGCTACCGGCTGCAGCTGGCCAAGACCTTCCGCTGGCGGCCGCACGGGCCGGTGATGGCCTTCTTCCGCCAGCACGTGGTCGACGACTACTTCAGCGGCGGCTTCGACGGCGAAGGCGAGATGCTGATGCTGGTGCACGGCCAGGTCGGCAAGAGCCTGGCGGCCAGCTTCATGGAACGCCTGCAGCGCGTGGGCCAGGACTTCGCGCAGCAGCACCTGGCCGACCAGCGCCTGCCGCCCGACCAGAAGCGGCCCTACACCTTGGTGGTGGGGATGAGGTCGTGGCTGTTCGCCGCGTTCCGTGACCTGAAGCGCGACGACACCGCGCTGCTGCCCTCGATGCGCACCGCCGAGGGCGGGTAGAAGCTCACCGCGCCGCTCGTGTAGAAGAACGCGGGCGAGGCGCCGTACGCCTGCGACCAGATCTTCGAGAAATGCGCCGAGTCGGTGAAGCCGGCGGCCGCCGCGATCTGCGTGAAGTTGAGGCCCGAGCCGAGCAGGCGCGCGGCGGCGCGGATCTTGAGCGACTGCGAATACTTGCGCAGCGGCAGCCCCATCTCCTGCGTGAAGAGGTGCGACAGGCGGTCGCGCGACACGCACACCGCATTGGCCAGCTCGGCCACGCCCAGCGTGTGATCGGCGTCGAGCAGGGCGATCACACGCGCCACGCGCGGGTCGAGCTTCGGCGGCGGTGGCAGCAGGCCCCGCGCCAGCTCGAAGATGCGGCGGTACAGCAGGCGGCTCGAGCGCGAGCTCATCTCGCCGCGGCGGAAGGCATCGAGGGCCGGCATCGCCGGCTCGAAGGCTTCGGCGGGCAGCACCTTGTAGCCCGGGTCGGGCAGGAAGGCGAAGGCACGGTACAGCGGGTGTTCGGTCGACGCATCGATGCACGCGAAAGGCACGCCGCAGGCATGCAGGCGCTTGGCGGCGAAGGGACGCACGGCGACGGCACGCGCACGCTGGATCTGGCCGCCGACGTCGATCTCGAAGTCGGCGTCGGTCAGGGCCAGCAGGAGCGAGGCGCTGTGGCGTGCACTCTTCGAATCGGTGCCGGTACTGGTGTAGAGAAAGCCGTCTTCGAAGAGACGCATGCGCCCCCGGGGCGATGCAGCAGCGTGGCGGGAGTTGGCCAGGCGGTCCACGGCAGATCCGGCGTGTGCGAGGACCAAGCCTCAGGGGGTGACGAAGGGGCGGCTGAGGTGCCGCACCCGCACCAGGGCGCGCGTTGACAGGTTCACGACGTCTCCAATCGGATTTGTGTTTCTTGTTTGTGCACGCTCGTGCACATGAACGGATTCTTCGCTCGGCTCGCGGCGGCCACTTGTACGGGCTTGTCGTTTTGGACCAGGGCGCGGCGGGGTTTACCCGCGGCGCCACCGAGGCGGGTCAGCGGTCGCTGGTGCGCAGGGTCACGGTGAAGCGGGCCCAGGCGCCGGCTTCGCTCTCGGCCTCGATGCCGCCCCCCATGCGCTCGATCAACTGCCGGCTGATCGCCAGGCCGATGCCGGAGCCTTCACCGTGGCTCGCGTTGCGGCCGAGCCGGTTGAAGGGCTCGTACAGGCGAGCCATCTGCTCCGGTGTCATCCCGACACCGGCGTTCCACACCGCGAGGGCCACCTCGCCGTCTGCCGTGCGGCGCGCGCTCACGCGCACGCGGCCGGGGTCGAGCCCGTACTTGATGGCGTTCGACAGCAGGTTGAGCACACATTGCCGCAGCCGCAACGGG
>DASWSY010000248.1:0-9365 GCA_036402415.1 Rhizobacter sp.
CCGTGTGCTTCTGGGTCGACCACGCGACCATGGCGCCGCTGGTGTTGGTGATGGCCTTGGCGGGGGCGGCGGTCGTGGTCGCGTTCACGCTGTCGTGGAAGCCGCGCTGGCTCAGGGTGTTGCTCGTCGGCCTGCCGGCCCGCTGAAGCCCCCGCGCGCACGCGCGCACGCGCGCACAATCGGCGCCGTGCCCGAGCAACTCGTCGACCCGAGCCCTCCCACCGACCGCCTCTTCTTCGCGCTCTACCCGGACGCGCCCACCGCGCAGCGCATCGCCGGCGTCGCGAAGCAGCTCAAGGCCGAGCACGGCCTGCGCGGGCGGCCGCTCGCGCAGGCGCGATTCCACGTCACGCTGCACTTCCTCGGCGACCACCTCGGGCTGCCGCAGGCGCTGGTGGAGACGCTCGTCTCGGCGGCGTCAGAGCTGCGCCACGATCCGTTCGATGTGCGCTTCGACCACGCCGTCAGCTTCACCGGCCGGCCCCGCCGGCGGCCGCTCGTGCTGCGTGGCAGTGACGACGGGCTGGCGGCGCTGATGGCCTTTCGCGAGTCGCTGGGTGACGCGCTCGTGCGCCGTGGCCTGGGCTCGCTCGTCGAGGCGCACTTCACACCGCACGTCACGCTGATCTACGACGACCAGCTCGTGCGGGCGCAGCCGGTCGAGCCCATCGCCTGGCGCGTGCGCGAGTTCATGCTGGTCGACAGCCTCATCGGCCAGACGCGCCACGTGCCGCTGGCGCGCTGGGCGCTCGGTGAGGGCTGATCAGGTGCTGCGTGCGGCCACCGCACGCGCCAGCGACGCGGCGGTCAAGGGTGCGCAGCCCTCGGCATGGTTGCTGATCGTGACGTAGGCGTTGTGCCCGGCCCCCACCGTGCCGCTGATCACCCGGGCGAGCGTCTCGCAGGTGTGCGGGTCGGGGTCGACGAGCTTGTCGAAGGGGGCATAGCGCTTCTCCGCCGACTCGTAGCCGTAGGCGCCGTTGACCGGGTTCAGGTTCCAGCGGCACACCAGCGGGCCGGGCCACATCGCGCGCAGCATGGGCAACTGACCGTCGATCGGCGGCATCTTGGCCTGCAGGCCGAGGCAGTAGCTGGCGCCGCAGTCGCGCAGCAGCGCGGCGAAGGCCGGCGTGAGGAACTCCGGGTCGCGCACCTCGACGGCGATCACGGAATCGGGCGCGGCGGCGATCGAGGGCAGGGCGCGCAGCAGCATGCTCAGGCGGTCGAACACCTCGTCCAGCCGCGCGAGCAAGGGCAGCGGCAAGGGGCTGAGCTGGAACACCAGCACGCCGAGCTTCGCGCCCAGGCCGTCGAGGGCCGGTTCGACGAATTCGCGCGTGGCGATCTCGGCGTTGAGGAAGACCGGGTTCTCCTGCACGGCGCGCCCGTTCTCGCTGCGCACCGTGGCGTCGGTCACCGCGGCCGGCGCCTTCACCACGAAGCGGAAGTCGTCCGGCACCTGTGCGGCATAACGTGCGTACTGCTGCGCGGTGAGGGCGCGGTAGAAGCTGCGGTCGATGCACACGCTGCGAAAGAGCGGGTGCTGCGCATAGGCGGTGAGGCCCTCGCGCGACAGCTTCGACTCGCTGTGCTCGCCTTCCCACACCAGGCCTTTCCAGCCCGGGTAGCTCCACGAGGAGCCGCCCAGGCGCAGCCTCGGCGGGAGCCGCTGCGCCAGGTCGAGCAGGGCCGCGTCGTGCGTGCAGGGCAGCACCTTGCTGCCGCGTCGGCGGGGTGCCTCGGTCTCGGTCGTGCCGGCCGCAGGGGTGGGGGGCGCGGGCGACGGCGGGGGCGGCGGCGCCAGTGCGGTGTCGTCCGGGAACAAGCTGTCTTGCATCGAGGCAGCAGCATACGGTCTCGCGGTTACAGTCCACGCTTTCAAGGCTGCAGGTGAGCATGAAAGCTGTGTTCGGCGTGGTGTCGCTGCTGGTGGTGTTGGCCGTGGTGGCGCTGATGGCGTCTCGCGCGGCGAAGTCACCGGTGCCCGCACCCGGCGCCGCCAGCGCACCCGAAGCCACTGCCCGGCAACAGGCGGTGCAGATCCATGAGCAGGTGCGCCAGGACATGAACAAGGCCCTGGAAGAATCGACCCGCCGCATCGAAGACGCCGACAAATGAGCAACCCTGCCGACGAACACGCCATGCGCATCGCGCTCGACCAGGCGCACAACGCGTGGCTGGTGGGCGAGGTGCCGGTGGGCGCGGTCATCATGAAGGGCGGGCAGGTGATCGCCACCGGCTACAACCGCCCCATCACCGAGCACGACCCCACCGCCCATGCCGAGATCGTGGCCTTGCGCCATGCGGCCACGCTGCTCGGCAACTACCGCCTGCCCGAGTGCGAGCTCTACGTGACGCTCGAGCCTTGCGCCATGTGCGCGATGGCGCTGATGCATGCGCGCTTCAAGCGTGTGGTGTTCGGCGCGGCCGACCCCAAGACCGGCGCGGCCGGCTCGGTGGTCGACCTGTTCAAGGTGCCGCAGCTCAACCACCACACCCAGATCGAAGGCGGCCTCATGGCCGACGAGTGCGGCAAGGTGCTGCGCGATTTTTTTGCCGAGCGACGCGAGCTGTACCGCAAGCGCCGCGCGGCCCCCACGAGCGAGCCCGAGTTCCCGGCCGACAGCGAATTCGACGCGGGCAACGACGTGATCCCGACCGGAGAGGTTGTCGAAGTTGAGCCACCACCACCATCACCACCCCGAAGCTGAGGCCGGCCCGCAGCGGCTCACGCTCTTCACTCCCGCTGGCGTGCTGGCCAAGGCCGCGCCGCTGCGCCTGGCGGCCCGGCGGCTGGCCGCGATGGGTTTCGAGGTGACGGTCGACGAGGCGGCGCTGGCGAAGCACCAGCGCTTCGGTGGCGACGACGACACCCGGCTGGACGCCATCCACCGCATTGCCAGGGACGCCCCCGACATCGCGCTCGCCACCCGTGGCGGCTACGGCCTCACGCGCCTGCTCGACCGCATCGACTGGAAGCTCGTCGCCCGGAGCGTGGCCAAAGGCACCCGCTGGGTCGGCCACAGCGACATGACGGCACTGCAGCTCGGCCTGCTCGCACACACCGGCGCGCAGAGCTGGGCCGGGCCGCTCGCGGCGGGTGACTTCGGCGGCGAGACGGTCGACGACATCACCCAGGACTGCTTCGTCGAAGCCATGGACGGCTCGCTCGAAGCGGTGGGCTTTCGCAGCGGCGACGCGCGCCACGACGGCCTGCAGGCCAAGGGCGTGCTGTGGGGCGGCAACCTCTGCGTGCTCAACGCGCTCCTGGGCACGCCGCACTTTCCCAAGGTCAAGGGCGGCATCCTCTTCCTCGAAGACGTGAACGAGCATCCGTACCGCATCGAGCGCAGCCTGCTGCAGCTGCACCAGGCCGGGGTGCTGGGCGCACAGAAGGCGGTGCTGCTGGGCAGCTTCACCGAGTTCAAGAAATCGCCGCTCGACCGCGGCTTCTCCCTCCAGGGCGTGTTCGAGTACCTGCGCACGCAGACGAAGACGCCCATCCTCACCGGGCTGCCCTTCGGCCACGTGGAAACCAAGGTCACGATGCCGGTGGGCGCCAAGGTCACGCTGCTGGTGCAGGCACGCGACGTGCTCGTCGGCTGGGACCACTGAGCTCGCCCGAACGCCCGCGCCGCCATGCAGCCACCCTCCCTCGCACGCCGCATCACGCTCGTGCTGGGGCTCGGGCTGGGGCTTGCCCTGTGCGGCTGCAACAACAGCCCCTATCCGGCCGGCGCTGAAAAGGAAAACACGCTTTTCAACTCGTTCGACGAACGTTCGCCGCGCTACCTCGACCCCACCGCCTCGTACAGCAACCCCGAGACGCCTTACACCTACTCGGTCTACGAGCCGCTCTACGGCTACCACTACCTCAAGCGGCCCTACGAGCTGATCCCGAAGACCGCCGAAGCGGTGGTGCAGCCGGTCTACCTGGCGGCCGACGGCAAGCGCCTGCCCGACGACGCACCCGGCGACCAGATCGCCGAGAGCGTGTACGACATCAAGATCAAGCCTGGCATCCTCTACGCGCCGCACCCCGCCTTCGCGAAAGACGAGCAGGGCCGCTACCTCTACCACGAGCTCACGCGCGAGCAGCTCGGCGACAAGCGCTCGCCCTTCGACTTCGAGAAGACCGGCACGCGCGAGCTGGTGGCCGAGGACTACATCTATGCCTTCAAGCGCCACGCCACGCCGCGCGTCGAAGCGCCGGCCTTCGCCACCTTCTCGGCCTACGTCATCGGGCTCAAGGAATACGGGGCGCTGGTGCGCGCGGAAGACGCGAAGCTGCGCGCGGGGCTCTCGCCCTCGGCGGCCGACAAGCCCTTCCTCGATTTCCGCAAGTGGCCGCTGGATGGTGTGACGGCACCCGACAAGTACACGCTGCGCATCCGCCTCAAGGGCAAGTACCCGCAGTGGAAGTACTGGCTGGCGATGACCTTCGCCGCGCCGGTGCCCTGGGAGGCCGACGCCTTCTACGCCCGCCCCGGCATGGCCGGCAACAGCCTGTCGTGGAACCAGTGGCCGGTGGGCACGGGCCCGTACATGATGGCCGAGTACGTGCAGGACCGTCGCCACGTGCTCAAGCGCAACCCGCACTTCCGCGGCGAACCCTATCCCTGCGAGGGCATGCCCGGCGACAAGGAACTGGGCCTGCTCGACGACTGCGGCAAGACCATGCCCTTCGTCGACACCATCGTCTCGACCATCGAGAAGGAGAAGGTGCCGCGCAAGCAGAAGTTCAAGCAGGGCTACCTCGACGTGCCCGAGATCGAGCGGCCCGAGTGGGGCATCGACTTCCGCGTCGACATGGAAGATTCCGACGCGGTGCGCGCGGAGTACGAAGCGCGCGGCTTCCAGTTCCCGGTGGCCACCGACATCAACAACTGGTACCTGGGCTTCAACTGGCTCGACCCGGTGGTGGGCCGCGGCGACACGCCCGAGCAGCAGGTGAAGAACCGCAAGCTGCGCCAGGCGATCTCGATCGCCATCGACTGGGAAGAGGGCTACGGCCGCATCTTCCGCAACAAGGGCGGCGAGGCGGCGCACGGGCCGGTGCCGCCGGGCGTGTTCGGCGCACGGCACGGCACGATCGAGGGCATGAACCCGGTCACGCACAGGCTCGTCGACGGCAAGGTCGTGCGCCGCCCGATCGAAGACGCCAAGAAGCTCATGGCCGAGGCCGGCTACCCCAACGGGCGCGACGCGAAGACCGGCCGCCCGCTGGTGCTCAACTATGACTTCCAGCGCGCGCCCACGCCCGAGATCAAGTCGGAGCTCGACTGGATGGTGCGGCAGTTCGCCAAGATCGACATCCAGCTCGAGATCCGCGCCACCGACTACAACCAGTTCCAGGACAAGGTGCACAAGGGCACGCACCAGATCTTCTGGTGGGGCTGGCTCGCCGACTACCCCGACGCCGAGAACTTCCTCTTCCTGCTCTACGGCCCCAACGGCAAGGTCAAGCACGAGGGCGAGAACGCCGCCAACTACGAGAACGCCGAATACGACCGCCTCTACCAGCGCATGCAGACGCTCGACGACGGCCCCGAGAAGCAGAAGGTGATCGACCAGATGGTCGCCATCGCCCAGCAGGATGCGCCCTGGGCCTGGGGCTACTTCCCGTACGTGGGCGTGGCCTTCCAGTCCTGGGTGCACAACGGCAAGCCGAGCATCGTGGTGCGCGACCTGGCCAAGTACTACCGGGTGGACGCCGCCGCCCGCGCCAAGGCCCAGGCCGACTGGAACCGGCCGGTCTGGTGGCCGGTGCTCGCGGCGCTGCCGCTCCTGCTGTGGCTCGGCTGGGTGGCGCGGCGCAGCTACCGCCTGCGCGAGCAGCGCACGGCGCGGCCGCTTTCGTCCGAGGTCGCGGCATGACGGGCTACCTGCTGCGCCGCCTGGGCTACGCGCTGCTGCTGCTGGTCGGCGTGAACCTCGTCACCTTCTTCCTCTTCTTCACCGTCAACACGCCCGACGACATGGCGCGGCTCAACATCGGCGGCAAGCGGGTGACGCAGGAGCAGATCGACAAGTGGAAGGCCGAACGCGGCTACGACAAGCCGCTCTGGTGGAACGACAAGGCGCAGGGCACGGCCCGGCTCACCGAGACCATCGTGTGGGAGCGCTCGGTGTCGCTGATGGCGCTGGAGTTCGGCCGGTCGGACGCGCGCAACGCCGTCGACATCGGCCATGAGATCAAGGTGCGCATGGGCGTGAGCCTGCAGCTCGCGGTGCCGGTGTTCATCCTGCAGCTCATCGTGAGCACGAGCCTGGCCTTGCTGCTCGTCTTCTTCCGCCACACCCGCATCGACTTCTGGGGCGTGGTGATGTGCGTGCTGATGCTGTCGATCTCGGCGCTCTTCTACATCATCGTCGGGCAGTACCTCTTCGCGCGCGTGCTGCGGCTGGTGCCGATCTCGGGCTATGCGCCGGGGCTCGACGCGGTGAAGTTCCTGCTGCTGCCGGTGCTGCTCTCGCTGCTGTCGCGCCTGGGCGGCGAAGCGCGGCTCTACCGCGCGATGCTGCTCGAGGAGGTGGGCCGCGACTACGTGCGCACCGCACGCGCCAAGGGCATCGCCGAACCGTGGGTGCTGGTGCGGCACGTGCTGCGCAACGCGCTCATCCCGATCATCACCAGCGCCGGCGCGTACCTGCCCTATGTGTTCCTCGGCAGCCTGGTGTTCGAGAGCTTCTTCGGCATCCCCGGGCTCGGCACCTTCGTGATCGAGGCCATCTCGGGGCAGGACTTCGCCATCGTGCGTTCGATGGTCTTCCTGGGGGCCGTGCTCTACATCGCGAGCTACGTGCTCATCGACCTGGCCTACACCTGGGTCGATCCGCGCGTGCGCCTCCACTGACCATGGGCTTCAAGTTCGTCTTCCTCTGGACCGACGTCGCGCTGTATGCGCTGGCGCTCGCGCTCGCCGTCTACCTGTGGCACGTGCGCCGACAGCCCACGCTGCAGGCGAACTGGAAAAAGGTGCTGCACGACCCGGCCGCGCTCAGCGCGGGCGTGCTGCTGATGCTCTTCGCGCTCGTGGCCGCGCTCGACAGCGTGCACTTCCGGCGGGCGCTCGCGCCGGCCGCGCCGGGCGGGCAGGTGTTCTACGACACCCGCACCCACTCGCTGCTCGACCTGGTGCTGGTGCGGCAGATCGAGATGCGCGAGGTCACCTACTCCGCACCGCTCGCTTACGAAGGCATCAACAAGGAAAGCGTGGAGGTCGGCGGCCAGGCGGTTCGCCAGTACCCGCGCCTGAAGTTCGGCGGCGCGCACCTGCGCGACCCGGCCCGCGAGTGGGCAAGCGACGTGGCCCGGCACGTGCTCACCGGCCTGCTCGCGGGCCTGGCAGCATTTGCCGTGCTGCTGCTGGGCGCGGCCATGGTGCTGCGCCGTCACCACGGCGGCGTGGCGCAGGCGCTGCGCGACATCGCCGCCGACCGCACCACCTATCCCTTGCGAGCCACCGCCGCCACGCTTGCCGTGGTGTGCCTGCTGGGTGGGGCGGTGGGGGCGCTGATGGGCCACTACCACGTGTTCGGCACCGACCGCACCGGCAACGACGTGCTCTACCTCGCGCTCAAGAGCGTGCGCACCGCCTTCGTCATCGGCGGGCTGTCCACGCTCGCAACCCTGCCGCTGGCGGTGGTGCTGGGCATCCTCGCCGGCTACTTCAAGGGCTGGGTCGACGAGCTCATCCAGTACCTCTACACCCTGCTGAGCTCGGTGCCCAACGTGCTGCTGATCGCCGCCTGCGTGCTGATGGTGCAGGTGTTCCTCGACACCAACCCCGAGCTCTTCGAGACCGGCGCCGAGCGCTCCGACCTCAAGATGCTGCTGCTGTGCGTGGTGCTCGGCGTGACGGGTTGGGCCACGCTGTGCCGGCTGGTGCGCGGCGAGACGCTCAAGCTGCGCGAGCTCGAATACGTGCAGGCCGCCACCGCCTTCGGCGTGAGCGACGCGCGCATCATGGCGCGCCACATCCTGCCCAACGTGATGCACCTGGTGCTCATCACCACGGTGCTCGGCTTCTCGGAGCTCATCCTCTACGAAGCGGTGCTCACCTACGTGGGCGTGGGCGTCGACCCCGGCACCAGCAGCTTCGGCGGCATGATCAACCTCGCGCGCAACGAGATGAGCCGCGAGCCCACGGTGTGGTGGTCCTTCGCGGCCGCCTTCGTCTTCATGGTGACGCTGGTGCTCGCGGCCAACCTCTTCGCCGATGGCGTGCGGGATGCGTTCGACCCCCGCGCACGCCACTTCCGGGCGCGCCTCGGCAGGAATCCGACACATGCTCCGGGCTGACGAGCTCCAGGTGACCCTCGATGCCGACGAGGGCGTGGTGCGCGCGCTCGACAGCGTGGCCTTGTCCATCGAGCGTGGCGAAACCTTCGCGCTGGTCGGCGAGTCGGGCTGCGGCAAGAGCATGACGGCGCTCGCGCTGATGCGCCTCCTGCCCGAGAACGGGCGCATCACGCGCGGCGAGGTGAGCCTGGAAGGCCAGGACGTGCTGGCCCTGCCCGAGTCGGGCATGCGCCGCGTGCGCGGCGGGCGCATCGGGATGATCTTCCAGGAGCCCGCGACCAGCCTCAACCCGGTGATGCGGGTCGGCGACCAGATCGTCGAAGCGATCGAAACCCACACCGACCTGCGCGGCGCCGAAGCGCGCGCCCGGGCCATCGAATGGCTGCGGCGCGTGGGCATTCCCGAGCCCGAGCGGCGCATCGACGAGTACCCGTTCCGTCTCTCGGGCGGGCAGAAGCAGCGGGTGATGATCGCCATCGCGCTCGCGGCGGAGCCCGAGCTGCTGATCGCCGACGAGCCCACCACCGCGCTCGACGTCACCATCCAGCAGCAGATCCTCGACCTGCTGCGCGACCTGCAGCGCGAGCAGGGCATGGGCCTGCTGCTCATCACGCACGATCTCGCGGTGGTGGCCGGCATGGCCGACCGGGTGGCGCTGATGTATGCCGGCCAGATTATCGAGGTGGCCGAGGCCGACGAATTCTTCCGCGCCCCACGGCATCCGTATGCGCGCCTGCTGTTGAGTGCGCTGCCCGACGCGGCTCGTCGCGGCGAGAAGCTCGCCGCCATCGGCGGCAGCGTGCCGCCTTTGTCGCAGGTGTTCGCGGGCTGCCGATTTGCCGCGCGCTGCGACCGGGTGATGCCCGAGTGCCACCTCACGCCGCCGGCGCTGGTCGAGACCGGCGTGGCACACCCGGTGCGCTGCCTGCTGTACCGCGAGGGCGCGGCGCCGGTGATGGCCGCCCAGGCGGCGGCGCCCGAGCAGGACACGCCGGCGCCCCCGCCCCGCGCCGGCCAGCCGCTGCTCGACGTGCAAGGGCTGACGGTGGCGTTCCCCCTC
>DASWSY010000249.1:0-20470 GCA_036402415.1 Rhizobacter sp.
CCCTTCGCTGGCGGTGGTGATGAACGCGGCGGCGCGCGCCAGCGCCGCATCGGGCCAGACCACGCCCGGCGTGGCGTGCAGCACCTCCGCGGCGATGGCCACGGCCTTGCGTGCCGCCGGGCCGGCGTTTTCTTCGAAGTAGCCACCCAGCACGCCGATGCGCAGGCCGGAGAGGCTCGCGCCAAGCTGCCACGAAGTGGGCTGGATGCGTGTGGCGTGGCAGCCCGGGTCATGCAGGTCGGGGCCCTGCAGGGCGTCGTAGGTGGCGGCGAGGTCTTCCGCGGTGCGCGCGAAGGGGCCGAGGTGGTCGATGCTCGCGACGAAGGGAAAGCTGCCGCGCCGCGAGAGCCGCCCGAAGGTGGGCTTCAGCCCCCACACCCCGCACAGGGACGAGGGCACGCGGATGGAGCCGTTGGTGTCGGAGCCGAGCGTGACCGGCACCTGGCCCGCCGCGACCGCCGCGCCGCAGCCGCCCGAGGAGCCGCCGGCCACGTGCTCCAGCCGGCGCGGGTTGCGGCAGGGGCCGTAGTGCGAGTTCTCGGTGGTGAAGCCGTAGGCGAACTCGTCCATGTTGAGCGCGCCCACCAGCACCGCGCCGGCGGCGCGCATGCGCTTGACGAGCTCGGCGTCTTCTTGTGCGGGCGGCTCGCCGTTGCGCAGCTTGCTGCCGGCGCGCGTGACCATGCCTTCCACGTCGAAGAGGTTCTTCACCGCGTAGGGCATGCCGGCCAGCGGCGGCAGCGGCTTGCCCTTGGCGTGCAGCACGTCGATGGCGCGCGCCTCGCGGATGGCGCGCTCGAAGCTGCCGTCGGTGAAGGCGTTGACCTTGGGATCGGTGACCTCGATGCGCGCGATGCAGTGTTCGAGCGCTTCTTCGGCCTGCATCTCGCCAGCGTGCACTGCGCGAACGATGGACAGGCCGGAGATCATGTCGTGGCTCCTCGCGAAACTCATTCGCTGCCCGGGGGGAAGGGCGCCGGGCAGTAGATTTCTGGCGGCTCCAGCTCGGGCTCGAGCGGCACGGCGGCCAGGCTGTCGGCCAGCAGCTTGGTGCGGGCGAGGTGCGCGGCCACGCGCTGCACCTGCCCGTCGTCGAGCGGCAGCGCGAGGAAACGCGCCGTGCTGCGCACGTAGTCTTCGATCTCCGGGGGCACGCCTGCTGGGTTCAACGTCTCACCTCGCGCTGGAAGATCTCCAGGCTCAGCTTCTTGGTGGCGATGAAGCTCGGCTCGGAGAGCGTGGCCACGGTGCGCGGCCTCGCATCCCCGTAGTGCAAGATCTCTGCCACCTTGGTCGGCCGCTTGGTGAGCAGCAGCACCTGGTCGGCGAGATACACCGCTTCTTCGAGGTCGTGCGAGACCAGCAGCATGGTGGTGCCGGTCTTCATGAACACCTCCTGCAGCTTCTCGCGGATGAAGAGCGTCATCTCGAAGTCGAGCGCCGAGAAGGGCTCGTCGAGGAAGAGCACCTCGGGGTTGTTGGCCAGGGCCCGCATGATCGACGCCGTCTGCTGCTGGCCGCCCGACAGTTCATACGGGTAGCGCTTGAGGTCGAACTTGACGTCGAAAGAGGCAACGAGCTCCTCCATGCGCCGGTCGACTTCCGCCTTCGACCGGCCTTCGAGCTTGAGCGGGTAGGCGATGTTGTCGATGGTGCGCATCCACGGGAACATCGCTTCGCGGTAGTTCTGGAAGACGTAGCCGATCTTGGTGTCTTCGAGCGTCTTGCCGTCGAAGAGGATCTGACCGCTGTCGATGGGGATGAGCCCCGCGATCATGTTGATGAGCGTCGACTTGCCGCAGCCGTTGGGGCCGAAGACCGAGACGATCTTGCCCTTGGGGATGTCGAGGTCGAAGTTCTCGTAGAGCGGCCAGCCGGCGAAGTACTTCGTCAGGCCCCGGATGGTGATGTGGGTGCCTTCCGGGCCGGGTTCGAATTTCGGCTTGGGAACGTCGGCGTAGACGGGGCCGTTCAGGACTGCGTTCATCTTTCGGTTCCTTCTGCGGGGCGGCCCCAAGGGAGCGGGGTGGCTGCTGTCGGGCGTGTGTTCATCGGCCGCTCCAGTGGACGATCTTGCGTTCGATCATCAGGAACAGGACGTTGAGGGCATAGCCGAGGGCGCCTGCTGCGAGGATGGCCGCGTACATCGTCTTCACGTTCAATACCTGCTGCGCGTCGATGATGCGGTGGCCGAGGCCGTTGTCGGAGCCGATGAACATCTCGGCCACGATCACGATCACGAGCGCCATCGACACCGCCGAGCGCAGGCCCACGAACGAGGGCTGCAGCGATTCCCACACCAGCACGTCCTTGAAAATCTGCCAGCGGCTCGCGCCCATCACCTTGGCCGCCATCACGCGCTGCTTGCGTGCGTTGATGACGCCATAGGCGCTGTTGAAGACGACGATGAGGAAGGCGCCGAAGGCGGCGATCGCCACCTTGTTGATGTCGCTCACGCCGAAGATCAGCAGGAAGAGCGGGATCAGCGCCGAGCTCGGCGTGGAGCGGAAGAAGTCGATCAGGAACTCGACGCTGCGGTAGGCCTTTTCGTTGCTGCCGAGCAGCACGCCGAGCGGCATGCCCACCGCGGCGGCGATGCAGAAGGCCTGGACGGTGCGCCACACCGTCACCAGGAAGTCGGTCAGCAGCGAGCCGCCGAGCAGGCCGACGACGAGCGTCTCGAGCGTGGCCAGTGGCGGGGGCAGCAGGATGGCCTTGATGAGCCCGGCGCGCACCACCACGTCCCACACGATGAAGAGCACCAGTGGGCCGACGAAGGGCAGCAACTTGCCCCAGTTGAAGGCCTTGCGCGGCGCAGGGGCCGCCGTACTCGGCGCCTGCCACGGCGCCGCCGCGGCGGGAGAGGAGGATTCAACGGCAGCCATGACGCATCACCCCTTGTAGATCAGCGACTCGACGGCCAGCTTTTTCTCGAACACGCCCTTCTCGGTGAAGAGGTCGAAGAACTTCAGGAAGGCCGCGATGTCGCTCGGCTTGAACTCGTTGTAAAGCATGTACGAGGCCAGGGGCACCTCGCCGGTCAGCGGGCCCTCGATGGCGGTGTAGCCCTTGAGGTACTGGCGCGCTTCGGCCGGCTTGGTGCGCACGAGTTCGATGCCTTTGGCGTAGGCGGCGATGTACTTCTTGGTCTCGGCAGGGTACTTCTTGATGAACTCGGTGGTGAGCGTGGCCGAGCCGCCATGCCACGGCGCGAGCGGGTCGCCGAGGATGTACTTGGCGATCACGCCCGATTCGAGCACCCGAGTGGTGCCGTTGAGCCTGCCGACGGTGCCGGTCGGCTCCAGCGTGTAGACCGCGTCGACCTGGCCGGCGGCGAGTGCGGCCACGTGCTGGCCGATGGGCAGCTCGGTCACGCTGGTGCCGGCCGCGCCGGCACGTTCGAGCACGGTGATGGCGAGCACACGGTTCTGGATGCCGGGCCCGGAGGCGATCTTCTTGCCCTTGAGCTCGGCGATGGACTTGACCGGGCTGTCTTTCGGCACCAGGAACTGGTCGAGCACGTACTTCTGGTTGCTCGGGTTGGTGGCGATGATCTTGAAGAGCCCGGGCGAGGCGATCTCGCCCACGCCGAGGTTGCCCGAGCCGGTGCCGTTGGAGCTGCCGTCGCTGCGGCCGGAGAGCATGGCTTCCATCACCTGCTGGGCGCCGGCGAACTTGAGCGGCTCGACCTCCAGGCCGGCTTCCTTGAAGTAGCCCTTCTCCACGGCGGCATAGAAGGGCAGGCCGGCCGCCACCGGCCAGTAGCCGATGCGGATCTTGGGGCCGCTCTGCGCGCGCAGCACGGCCGGGGCGCCAAGGGCAAGGGCGGCGCCGGCCTTCACGAGGCGGCGGCGGCGGGAGTCGAGGACGGGCTTGGTGCTCATGGAAATCTCCAGGGGTGATCCAGGGGGTGACATCGATCAGACAGGGGACGCGGGCTTCAGCGAGGCCAGGTAGGCCCGCCAGCCGCCGAATTCGGTGATGTCGCGCGCGCCTTGCAGCGCGAGCGCCTCGCAGACGAAGCCGTGCACGCTGCTGCCGTCGGCGAGCGTGAGGCTGCCCAGGCCGAGCGGCGCGGGGATGAGCGCGAGGAAGGAGCCGACGTGCTCCAGCGGCACATCCCACACCTCCACCGCGATGGCCGCGCCACCGTCGCCCACGCGCTGCAGGCCCGGCTTGGGAGGCGTGGTGTCGGGCAGGGCGAAGAGGCGGTACTGCGGCGCGGTGGTGGTGGCGCAGCGCAGCGTGGCGCCGCGTTCGGTCAACTGGCCGTTGAGGGGCAGGCCGCTCAGGTGCGCGCCGACCACGGCGATGCCGAGCGTGGGCCTGCTGGCCGGCGCGCGCGTGAGCGTGGGGGCGAGCGTCGTGCTGCGGCCCAGCGCGCCCAGCGGCAGCGCGCGTTGCGACTGCCACAGCGCGCCGAACTGCGCGAGCGCCGCGTCGGCACCGGCCGGGCCGATGAAGGTCACGCCGAAGGGCAGGCCGCGCGTGGTGAAGCCGAAGGGCAGGGCGATCGCGCTCCAGCCCAGCAGGTTGACGAAGTTGGTGTAGGTGCCGAGTTGCGCATTGGCGCCGATCGGGTCGGCAGCCACCTCGGCCATCGTCGGGTGGGCGGGCGCGGTGGGCACCATCAGCACGTCGACCTGCGACCAGATCGCCGCCGTCTCGGCCTGTGCCGCACGCAGCGTATAGAGGCCGCGGAAGGCATCGGTGGCGCTGAACTCTCTCGCGCGCTCGATGATGCGGCGCACCGAGGGGTCGAAGGCTTCGGGCCGCTCGGCCAGCACCGATTCGACGGCCGCATGGCGCTCGGCCACCCAGGGCCCGCCGTAGAGCAGCTCGGCGGTGGCATAGAGCGGCGCGAAGTCGAGCGGCAGCACCTCGTGCCCGAGCGCCTGCACGTGCGCGCAGGCCTCGGCGAACGACTCGCGGTAGCCCGCATCGCCGCCGAACACCGGCCGCGAGGGAATGCCCACGCGCAGGCGCGTCTGGAACCGGGGCGCACCGGGCTGGAAGCGGCTGTAGGCGTCGGCTGCGTCGGGGCCCTCCATCGCCGCGAGCACGCGCGCCGCGTCGTCTGCCGTGAGCGCGAGCACCGAGATGCAGTCGATGCTGCGGCAGGCGGGCAGCAGGCCGGTGGTGCTCACGCGGCCCGGCGTGGGCTTGAGCCCGACGATGTTGTTGAAGCCCGCCGGCACCCGCCCGGAGCCAGCGGTGTCGGTGCCCAGCGCGAAGGGCACCTGGCCGGTGGCCACCACGTAGGCCGAGCCCGAGCTCGAGCCGCCGCTCACCCGTGCCGGGTCGAAGCTGTTGGGCACGGCGCCATAAGGGCTGCGCGTGCCGACGAGGCCGGTGGCGAACTGGTCGAGGTTGGTCTTGCCGACCGGGATCGCGCCGGCCGCCACGAGCTTCTGCACCGCCACCGCATGCGTGCGGGCCGGCGCGGTGGCGAAGCCCTGGCAGGCAGCGGTGGTCGGCAGGCCGGCGACGTCGATGTTGTCCTTCACGCCGAAGGGCATGCCCAGCAGCGGCTCGGTGTCGAAAAGGCCGGCGCCGTGGCTGCGCAGGCGGGCGTCGCAGGCGTCGGCCTGGGCCAGCAAGGTGGCATCGTCCAGCCGCGAGATCCAGGCCGACGCGGCGAACTGCGCCTGCTCCGCGATGAAGCGCAGCATGAGTTGGCGCACCGTCATGGTGCTGTTGCGCAAGGCCTGCTGCAGTTCTTCGACAGTGCGGGGATCGCTCATGCTCGTGGTGCCCTGTGGTTGTGCATGCCTTCTTGTATGCAAGCTTCTTGTATGCAAGATAAGCACGCGCCGTGCCACCGGTACGGCTGTCTGCGCGAGGGCTCGTCAAGCGTCGACTTGTGCCCGGAATTGGCGTCGGTAACAGCAGGTACAGCGGCTACGCTTCCGGGCGTTGTCGTCCCTTGCTGTATCGCTGTCATGAAACTCATCGGTGTGCCGCTGCGCCGGCCCGGATTCAACGAACTCACCGCCGCTGCCGTCATGGGCTCCGGCCTCTGGGTGCTCGCGGTGGGCCTCGCCCACGCCTTGCGCATGGACCTGACCAAGGCCGATGCCGGCGCCTTGCTGCTCGTCACGATGTGGGCCTGCCTGTCCACGCGCATGGGCATCCGCGTGGGTGCAGGCGGCCGGCATCTCGCTGTCAACCTGCTCGTGAGCGCCGCGCTGCTCGCGGCCTACGAACTGGCGCGCACGCTGTTCTGAACCGTCGTAGGCCAGCGCCTACGACCGGTTGCGACCTTCTCCGCTCGTGCGGCTTCGAGGCCGCGGGTAACTTGCCCGCACCTTGGACTTCACTGGAGAACGGTCATGAACTTCATCATCTGGCTCATCGTCGGCGGCCTCATCGGTTGTGTTGCCAGCATGATCATGCGCACGGACGCCCAGCAGGGCATCATCCTCAACGTCGTGGTCGGCATCGTTGGCGCTTTCCTCGGCGGCTTCCTGCTCGCCCCGCTGCTCGGCACGGGCACGATCAACAGCAATGACTTCAGCATCGCGGGCCTGGGGGTCTCGCTGCTGGGTGCGGTGATCCTGCTGGCCATCGTGAACCTCTTCCGCCGAGGCTCCGCACGCTGACCCGCATGCCGGGGCAGCCCTTGGACGCGACGGGCCGCCGCGCCGGGGCGCCCCAGGCAAGGCCCGACCCTCACGGAGGGTCGCTCGCCGGCCCGGGCGCGCGGGCCGCGGTCATTCCTGAACAGAAATGGCCGCAATGGCTCTACGTCGTGCGCCACGGGCAGAGCGCCGGCAATGTCGCCCGTGACCAGGCCGAAGCGGCCGGCCATCACCTGATCGACATTGCCGCGCGCGACATGGACGTGCCGCTCTCGCCGCTCGGCGAAGAGCAGGCCGACGCCGTGGGACGCTGGTTCGGCACCCTGCCGCGCCCGCAACAGCCGGATGTCGTGCTGTGCTCGCCCTACGTGCGGGCGCAGGCCACCGCGCGGCGCCTGCTCCACGCTGCGGGCATCCCGCAAGACGAGATCGTGTTCCTCACCGACGAACGCCTGCGCGAGAAGGAGTTCGGCATCCTGGACCGGCTCACCGTGCTCGGCATCCGCCAGAAATACCCGGAGCTTTCCGAGCAGCGCGCCCACGTCGGCAAGTTCTACTTCCGCCCGCCCGGGGGCGAGAGCTGGTGCGACGTGATCCTGCGCCTGCGCAGCGTGATCGAGATGGTCACCCGCGAATACCGCCGCGAGCGTGTGCTGGTCGTCGCGCACCAGGTCACCGTCAACTGCCTGCGCTACCTGCTCGAATGCAAGAGCGAGGCGGAGATCCTCGACATCGACCGCCAGGCCGACGTGCCCAACTGCGGCGTGACGGCCTATGAATACGACCCCGCGCAGCGGCCCATGGGCAAGCTGGTGCCGCGGCTCGTCAACTTCGTCTCGCCGCTCACCCAGGCCGGCGCTCCCGTGACGGCCGCGCCGGACGTGCCGGCCGCGCCCAAGCCCTGAGCCCCCGTCATGACCCTGCAAGGCCAGGCCCGCACGCACGCCCTCGACGCCGACACGCTGCGCGGCTGGCCGCTCGCACCCCTGGAACCCGGCTGCGACAAGGAGCTGCGCGGCCGCGTGGTGCTCGTCGCCGGCAGCCGCGAGATCCCGGGTGCGGCCTTGCTGTCGGCGCAGGCGGCCCTGCGCGCGGGGGCCGGCAAGGTGCTCGTGGCCACGGCCGAATCGGTGGCGATGCACGTGGCGGTGGCGATGCCCGAGCTGCGGGTGGTCGGCCTGCCGGAAACGCGCCAGGGAGGCCTCGACCCGGCCGGGCTCGCACGCCTCGACGACAGCCTGCGCCGCGCCGACGTCGTGCTCGTCGGCCCCGGCCTGCAGGACGAGGAGGCCGCCATCGCGCTCGCGGCCCTGCTGCGCAAGCGCCACCCCGACGTGCCCACCTTGCTCGACGCCGCCGCCATGGGCGCCGCGGCGCGCGACCCGCAGCCCGGTGCGCCCGCGCTGCTCACCCCGCATGCCGGCGAGATGGCCCACCTGAATGGCCAGAGCAAGGACTCGGTCGTCGCCGATGCCGAGGGTGCCGCCCGTGAGGCCGCACGCTGGTGGAACTCGATCGTGGCCTTGAAAGGCGCCACCACCGTGATCGCCGAACCGCAGGGCGACACCTGGGTGCACGAAGGCGGCAACCCGGGCCTGGCGACTGCCGGCTCGGGCGACGTGCTGGCCGGCCTCATCGCCGGTTTTGCCGCACGCGGGGCCACGCTCGTGCAGGCCACGGCCTGGGGCGTGGTCGTGCATGCGCGCGCGGGTGATCGCCTCGCCGCGCGTGTCGGGGGCATGGGCTTCCTGGCGAGCGAACTGCTGGCCGAAGTGCCCGAGGTCGTGCGTGGCCTCGCGGCGCCCGCGGGCCGCCGTCTCAGCCCGATCGACCGGCCAGGCGCAGCGCCGGCAGGACCCGTTCGCCGTACTGCCGGATGAAGGCCACCTGGTCGCCGGCGACCTGGTGGACATCCAGCGTGTCGGCGCCCGCGCTCGCCCACTGGCGCAGGTGCGCGACGTGTGCGTCGAGGTCGCTGGAGATGAAGACGTGTTCGCGCATGTCCTCTGGGCGCAGGTGCTGCGTGAGGCGGTCGAACTCTTCGGGCTCGCGCACGTCCTCGAAGGCATCGCCGGGCGCGACGTTGTAGCGCCATTGCGCATGCACGGACTCCAGCGCCTCGTCCTCGCTCGGCGCCCAGCACACGTCGACCTTCACGTGCACCGGCTTGCCTTCGCCGCCCCCTTCGCGGAAAGCCTGCACCAGCGCCTGCAGGTCCTCGAAGCGCGAGGCCACGGTGAGCAGCCCGTCGGCCCAGCCGCCGACCCAGCGCGCCGTGTCCACGCTCGTGGCCGCGCCCACCAGCGGCACCGGCGTGCGCGGGCGCGTCCACAGACGCGCGGCGTCGATCGGCACCGGCGCCGGTTGCGACACGGCGTCGCCGGCCATCAGCGCGTGCATCGCGAGCGCCGCCTTCTGCAGGCGCTGCTGCCGCTCCGACTTGCCGGGCCAGCCCTGGCCGATGCAGGCCTCGTTGAGCGCCTCGCCGCTGCCGAGCGCGATCCAGGGCACGCGCCCGGGGTACATCACCGCGAGCGTGGCCACCGCCTGCGCGAGCACCACCGGGTGGTAGCGCCATCCCCCCGGCACGGTGATGGCCGAGAAACGCAGGCGCTGGGTGGCCTGCAGCGCCGCGCCCAGCCATGCCCAGGTGAAGCCCGACTGGCCTTGCGCAGGCCCCCAGGGCTGCAGATGGTCGGAGCTGAAGGCGGCGTCGAAGCCGGCGGCCTCGGCGAGCTGCACGTAATGCAGCAGGTAACGCGGCGAGTGCTGCTCGTGCGAGACGTGGTAGCTGAAGCGGGTCATCATGTGCGGCGCCGGCAAGCCCCATTCCCGCCACGGGCAAGCGCGGCATGGGGCTTGCCCCGAGCGCGCAGGACTGCAAGGAGTCGTGCATGGCCCAGCACTGGTACAAGAACGCGCTGATCTACTGCCTGGACGTCAAGACCTTCGCCGATGGCAACGGCGACGGCATCGGCGACTTCGTCGGGCTCACGCAGAAGCTGCCCTACCTCGCGGGGCTGAACCTCGACTGCGTCTGGCTGCAGCCCTTCTTTCCCTCGCCGATGCGCGACAACGGCTACGACATCACAGACTACTACAACGTCGACCCGCGCTTCGGCACGCTGGGCGATTTCGTCGAGTTCTCGCGCAGGGCGCGCGACATGGGCCTGCGCGTGATGATCGACCTGGTCGTCAACCACACCTCGGTCGACCACCCGTGGTTCCAGGCCGCGCGCCGCGACCCGCACTCGCCCTACCGCGACTACTACGTGTGGTCCGACACCAAGCCGGACGATGCGGCGGAGGGCACCATCTTTCCCGGCGAGCAGACCACCACCTGGACCTGGGACCGCGAGGCCAAGGCCTACTACTTCCACCGCTTCTACGACCACCAGGCCGAGCTCAACATCGCCAACCCGGCCGTGCGGCGCGAGATCGAGAAGATCACCGGCTACTGGCTGCAGCTCGGCGTGACGGGCTTCCGCATCGATGCCCTGCCTTTCCTCATCGAGCTGAAGAATCTGTCGAGCGAAGGCGAGGCCGACCCGCACGACTACCTGCGCGAGCTGCGCCACCACGTGCAGACGCTGTGCGGCGACGTGTGCCTGATGGCCGAGGCCAACCTGCCGCCCGAAGACGTGCCCGACTACTTCGGCGATGGCGACAAGATCCACATGTCGTTCAATTTCTGGCTCAACCAGCACCTGTTCCTCGCGCTCGCGCGCGAAGACGCGAGGCCGGTGCGCGAGGCGTGGGAGCAGCTGCCGCCGCTGCCGGTGATGTGCCAGTGGAACAACTTCCTGCGCAGCCACGACGAGGCCGACTTCGGCCGCCTGAGCGAATCGCAGCGCCAGGAGGTCTTCAAGGCCTTCGGCCCCGAGCCCGACATGCAGCTCTACGAGCGCGGCGTGCGCCGCCGCCTCGCGCCCATGCTCGGCAACGACCGGCGCCGGCTCGAGCTCGTGCACAGCCTGCTGCTCACGCTGCCCGGCACCCCGGTGCTGCGCTACGGCGACGAGATCGGCATGGGCGACGACCTCACGCTGCCGCACCGCGAGGCGGTGCGCACGCCGATGCAGTGGAGCCCGCAACGCAACGGGGGGTTCTCGCCGGCCGAGCCCGACAAGCTGGCGCTCCCGGTGATCGCCGAAGGCGACTACGGTTTTCCCAAGGTCAACGTCGAGCAGCAGCGGCACGATGCGGACTCGCTGCTCAACTGGCTGGAGCGCATGCTGCGCCGTCGCAAGGAATGCCCGGCCTTCGGCCTCGGCGATGCCGCGTTCATCGACACCGGCGTGAAGGAGGTGCTGGCCCACCGCTGCGTGCACGGCGAGGCAGCGGTGATGGCGGTGCACAACTTCGGCCCGCGGCGCGTTGCGCTGCGGCTGCCGGTGCTGGCCGAAGGCATCGCCGGCGCCTGCGTGCACGACGTGCTGGCCGGACGCCGCTTTGACCTGCGCGACGACGGCAGCCTCGGCATCGAGCTGCCGCCTTTCGGCTACCGCTGGTTCATGGTGGGTGCCGACGGCCAGGCGCTCACGCTTCCCTGAGGCGGGCGAAGTTCAGATCTCGAACGGCTCGGGCTGTCGCCCGTCGACGTCGGTGAAGCCGTAGGCGCGGGCGAGATCGCCCACGCGCAGCAGCTTGCCGGTGTGGCGCTGCACCTGCGCATCGGCCGCGAGCGCCACCACCGCTCGCCCCAGGTAGCGCGGCGACTCGGTGCGTGCCAGTGCCGGGTGCTCCTGCCAATGCGCCTCGTCGGTCTGGTGGCCGAGCAACACGAACTCGGTGCGCATCCAGCCCGGCGAGAGTGCCACCGACGCCACGCCATGGACCTTCAGTTCCTCGGCCATGCCGAAGGCGAGCCGCACCATCGCCGACTTCGCCAGGTCGTAGAAGAGGTTGCCCTTGAGGTAGTGACCGCGGTCCCAGTAGGTGGTCGTGACGATGAGGCCGCGCCCGTGCTGCACGAAGAGCGGCGCCGCGCAGCGGCCGGCGATGAGGTGGTTGCGCACGCCGCGGTCCATCATCGAGTCCCAGTTCGCAAGCGGGTGTTCCCAGAAGGGCGCGTCGAAGACGCCGTTGAAGGTCTCGTGGCCGCCCCACGCGTTGTTGACGAGCAGGTCGAGCCGGCCCTGCTGCTCGCGCGCGACACGTTCGAAGAGCGAGCGCACCTCGTCCTCGCGCGTGTGGTCGCAGCGCACTGCGATGCCGCGCCCGCCCAGGCGCGTGACCTCGTCGGCGGTGTCGTCGATGTTGCCGGGCAGCGTGTCGAGCTGCGACAGCGCGAGGATCTGGCCGTAGCCCGCGGCGGGCTCTGCGCGGGTGCTGCGGCCGGTGACGTAGACCGTGGCGCCGGCCGCGCCCAGCTCCTGGGCGATGCCGCGGCCCGCGCCGCGGCTGGCGCCGGTGACCACGGCCACGTGGCCGTGCAAGGGGCGATGGTGGTCAGGCATGGGGCAGCTCCGGTGTCGTCGAGGCCGGCATCGTGGCCCGTGCTCAGGCGCTTGTCTTGGAAGAATGCGAAACCGTGCTGCGCCAGTACTCACCCGGCGTCATGCCGCACAGCGCCTGGAACTCGTTGGCCAGGTGGGCCTGGTCGTAGAAGCCGCAGTCTGAGGCCAGCTCGGCCCAGCGTGGCGGACCCTGGTGATCGCGCAGCCGGCGCAGGCAGGCCTGCAGGCGCAGCAGCCGGCGCCAGGTGCGCGGCGGCAACCCGACGTCGGACTGGAAGAGCTGCTGCAGCCGGCGCTCGCTCAGCCCCAGGCGCGCCGCGACCTCGCGCAGCGGCAGCGCGCCGGCCGCCATCAGCCGCATCGCATGCTGTGCCGGCCCGGCCGGTGCCGCTGGCGTGCGCAGGCGCTGCGCCAGGGTCGATTGAAGGATGTGCACACGCGCCGGCTCGCTGCGTGCGTCGGCCATGCGCTCGCGCAAGGCCGTGCCGTCGGCGCCCCACAGGTCCTCCACGCTCACTTGCGTGCCGCTGAAGTCACCCGCCGGCATGCCGAAGAGGGCGAGCGACGCGCCGGGTTTGAGCGTCACCGAATAGGCGTGCATGCGGCCGCGCAACGTGACCTGCACCGGCGCCGCCGAAGCGCCGATCACGCCCGCGGCCAGTCCCGGCCCGTCGTCGCTGCCGGGTGCGTCGCCGAGGTTGATCACCAGGCGCAGGCTGCCGTCGGGCACCACGTGCTCGCGCAGTTCCTCCCCGGCCGCGAGCGACTCGCGATAGCGCAGGATGCTGCCGACGAAAGGCTGCAGCACGGCGTGGGGCGTGAACGCGCGCAGCGCCGCAGGGGCCAGCGGCCCGGCCTCGGGGCCGTGCAATTCGTCTTCCGGCAGGCGCAGGAACAGGCGGTCGCGCATGGCCGCGCGATCATCGCGCTGAATCATGGCAAGCTCGCGCGCCATGCCCTTGACACTTGCGAACGTATTCCATCGCCGCGCCGCGGTCGGCTTCATCCTCGTCACCGCTGCACTCGACATCGTGGCACTGGGCATCATCATCCCGGTGCTGCCCAGGCTGATCGAGCAATTCGTCGGCTCCAACGCGCAGGCCGGGGTGCTCAACGGGCTCTTCGTCGCACTGTGGGCGTTGATGCAATTCGTGGCCTCGCCCGTCATCGGCTCGCTGTCGGATCGTTATGGCCGCCGGCCGGTGCTGCTGCTGTCGTCGCTGGGGCTTGCGGCCGACTACGTGCTGATGGCGCTCGCGCCCAACCTCTGGTGGCTCGCGGTGGGCCGCCTGATCGCAGGCATCACCGGCTCGAGCTTCACCACCGCCTTCGCCTACATGGCCGACATCACGCCGCCCGAGCAACGCGCGCGGGTCTACGGCCTCGTGGGCGCGGCCTTCAGCGCCGGCTTCGTGGCCGGGCCGCTGCTGGGCGGCTTCCTCGGAGAGTGGTCGCCGCGCGCGCCGTTCTGGGCGGCGGCGGCGCTGGGCGGCCTCACCTTCCTCTACGGGTTGTTCGTGCTGCCCGAGTCGCTCGCGCCCGACAAGCGCATGCCTTTCAGCTGGAAACGCGCCAACCCCTTCGGCGCGCTCACGCTGCTGCGCTCGCACCGCGAGCTCGCAGGCCTCGCGGGCGTCAACTTCCTGCTGCACTTCGCGCACCACCTGTTCTCGGCGGTGTTCGTGCTTTACGCCGCCTACCGCTACGGCTGGGGGGCGGCGCAGGTGGGCGGGCTGCTGGCCTTCGTCGGCATCCTCGACATGCTGGTGCAGGGCGTGATCGTCGGCCCGGTGGTCAGGCGCCTCGGCGACGGGCGGACCATGGTGCTGGGCCTGGCCGGCGGCGCGGTGGGCATCGCCTGCATGGGGCTCGCGCCGAATGGCTGGCTCTTCGTCGCGGCCATGCTGCCCAACGGCCTGTGGGGGCTGGCCATGCCCACGCTGCAATCGCTGATGACGCGGCGCGTGTCGGAGTCGGAGCAGGGCCAGCTACAAGGCGCAAACAACAGCGTGGCCAGCATCGCGGCCACGCTGTCGCCGCTCTTCTTCGGCTGGGTGTATTCGGTGTCGGTGGGCGAGTCGTCATGGGTGCACATGCCGGGGCTCGCCTTCCTGCTCGCAGCGCTCGTGCTCGCCGCGGGCGCGTTCCTGGGCTGGCACACCTCCGGGCGCGCCGGCCCTGCACCTGCGCCGCTCAGCGAACGTTGAGCCGCGTGCCGGTGCGGAAGGCACCGAGCGACGCCTCCCAGGCCTGCGACTGTGCCGCGTTGTCGGCGTTCGCCGGGCGCACGCTGTAGCGCACGTCGTGGCGCAGACGCTCGGCGCCGTCGGGCAGCGCCAGCAACACGTCGTAGGTGCCCGTGGCCGTGCCAGCGGGGACGGTGAAGGCGGCCGACGCGGTGCTCGTCGCGCCCGGCAGCCAGGTGCGCGGGTCGATGGTGGGCACGGGGATGCGCAGCACCGCGCCGGACGTGCGGTGGCGCAGGACCAGCACCACCGCGCGCGGGTTGAAGGCCCGCGCCCAGCCCACGTTGCGCACGGTGAGCAGCAGCTGGCCCGACTGCCCCGCGGCGAGCTCGCCGTCGTGGCGCAGCGTGCCCAGCTCGAAGCGGTAGCCCATGCTGCGCCTGACCTCGGCCATGCAACCCTGCGACTGCCAGCGGGTGTGGAACTGGTCGCGGTAGTAGTCGTTGTTCAGGTAGGTCAGGGCGAACTGGCGGCCTTCACGCAGGATGTCGTCGCACGAGGTGCGCGGCGCCGGGTTCTGCTCGTCGGCGGGGTTGCAGGTCTCGCCGCCGAAGGGCGCGACCTGCGACAGGGCCGCGATGTAGATGCGCTCGGTGTTGCGGGTGGTGGCGTTCGAGCTGTAGGTGCCGACGTCGGTGGTCGAGGCGAGGAAGCAGTCGTTGTGCAGCCCGATGCGCGACGCGGCCGAGCCGTCGCGCCACGAGGGCACCTGCGGCGCCCACTGCATCAGGTGCGGCGGGTAGCGAAGCTGCAGGAAACGGTCGGCCGGCAGTGCGTCGAGCAGCGCATCACGCACGCGGGTGCGGTTGTCGAGCGTGGTGAGGTTGTTCGACGAGGTGTGCCACTCACCCCAGGCGCCGATGAAGCCGGCCTGCAGGTAGGCGATGACGTCGGCGTTGGCCGCGAGGACGGGCTTGACCTGCGCGATGTGGCCCTGCACGCGGGCCAGCGGCGCATCCGACACGTTGCGGTACTGCGTTTCGTTCTCGGGATAGTTGTAGAGGAAACGCGGCACCAGCTTGAGGCCGGCCTGCCGCGCGATGGCGAAGGCCGCGTCGAGCTGGTCGAGCACGCTCGAGGGCAGCGTGGTGTTGGCGTAGGCGTCCAGGCGCACCGGGGCGTAGACGACGCGGTAACCGGCTTGGAACTGCGCGTTGGCCTCGGACTGCGTCCACCGCAGCAGGTTGTCGGTGGCCCAGGTGTACATGCCACGTTCGGGGTTGGCGAACTCGGCGGTGCTGGGGGTGAAGCTGGTGTCGACGGTGGTCGGGGCCGGTGCAGGTGCAGGTGCAGGTGCAGGTGCAGGTGCAGGTGTTGGGGCTGGCGCAGGGGCCGGTGTCGGGGCCGGCGCGGGAGAAGGGGCCGGAGACGGCGCGGGGGAAGGCGTGGGAGCCGGCGAAGGTGCCGGAGCTGGTGCTGGAGCAGGTGCCGGAGCAGGCGCCGCCGCGCCACCCACCCTGAAGGCCTGGTTGGCGTCCGTGGCGGCGCAGGCCCGCATGCTGAAGTTCAGCGAGCCGAGGCTCGTGGGCGCACTCAGGCACAGGCCGCTGCGCACGTTCCGGAGCTGCACCAGGCCACCGGCCGGCAGGGACTCGAGCTGGAACTGCAAGGCCGTCGCGGTGCCGCAGCTGTCGAGCTGCACGTGCGCACCGGCCGAGGTGCCAGCGGGTTTGACGCAGGCGGCGATCTGCCCGTTCCGGAGCACGTACCGGTCGGAGCCCGAGCTGATCGGCGTGAAGGTGAACGTCTGCAAGGGGCTGCCGGTGTTGCAGGCGGCGAGGGTGAGGTCCCAGCTCGACGACACGCCCTGCACGCAGGCGTTGAGCCGGTGCGCCACGATTGCGTGGGTGGTGGTGGCGAGGCGCACGCCTTCGGCGGTGATGCGGCCCGGGTCTTGCACGGGCGCGGCCGATTCGGTGCCCGAGGTGTTTGCCGTCACGTTGGCGGTGGTCTCGGTGCCGCCGCTGCCGCCGCAGGCCGTGAGAGCGGCGGCGCTGGCATAGCTGGCCATGAGTGTGGCGACACGACGGCGCCGGCCAGCGCGCAGAGTTTCTTGGGACATTCTTCTTGCACCCTGTGGTTGATGGTCAACCCGGGATTCTCGAGACCGGATGCCGTGCCGTCGCTGAAACCACGCGGACGGGAGGAACAGCTTGGTGAGCAGCGGTAACGAGTCACGACCGCCGGTCAACGGCAGTAAGAAGTTCGTCGATCCGGGCGATCTTCAGTTCAACATCGCCCTGGCCCGCTCGAGCAGGAACTCGCGTTCGCGAGCGTTGCCGGCCAGGGCCGCGGCGCGCTCGAACTCGGCGCGCGCCTCTTCGCGGCGGTCGAGCCTGGCGAGCAGGTCGCCGCGCACGCTGGGCAGCCATTGATAGGACTTGAGTGCCGGGTCGTTGCGCATCGCGTCGACCAGCACCAGCGCCTCGGCCGGCCCGTAGGCCATGCTGACCGCGACCGCGCGATTGAGTTCGACCACCGGAGACGGCTGCACCTGTGCGAGCGCGTCGTAGAGCGCGGCGATGCGTGTCCAGTCGGTCGCATCGGCCGTCGGCGCGCGTGCGTGGCAGGCCGCGATCGCGGCCTGCAGCGTGTAGGGCCCCGGCACACCCGAGGCCAGTGCTTCGGCACGCTCCAGGGCGGCGAGGCCGCGGCGGATCAGCAGGTGGTCCCAGCGCGTGCGGTCCTGTGCCATCAGCAGCACCGGCTTGCCCTGCGCATCGGTGCGCGCCGCGGTGCGCGAGGCCTGCAGCTCCATCAGCGCGACCAGGCCGTGCACCTCGGGCTCGTCGGGCGCCAGGCCGGCCAGCACGCGACCCAGGCGCACCGCCTCGTCGCACAGCGCCGGGCGCATCCAGTCGTCACCGGCGGTGGCGGTGTAGCCCTCGTTGAAGACGAGGTAGATCACCTCGAGCACCGAGGCCAGGCGCGGCGCGAGCGCGTCGCCGCGCGGCAGCTCGAAGGGCACCTTCGCCGCCGACAGGGTGCGCTTGGCCCGCACGATGCGCTGCGCGATGGTGGGCTCGGGCACGAGGAAGGCACGTGCGATCTCGGCGGTCGACAGGCCGCCCAGCATCTTGAGCGTGAGCGCCACCCGCGCCTCGGTGCTGAGCACCGGGTGGCAGGCGGTGAAGACCAGGCGCAGCATGTCGTCGCCGATCTCGTCGGCGCGGGCGGCGTCGAGGGCGTCGACGAAGTCCGGCACGATCAGGGCCTCCTGCGCTTCCAGTTCATGGCCGATCTGCTCGTGCTTCTCGGCGGCCAGCTTGTGGTGGCGCAACTGGTCGAGCGCGCGGCGCTTGGCGGTGGTCATCAGCCACGCGGCCGGGTTGTCGGGCACCCCGTCGGTCGGCCAGTGCTCCAGTGCGCTCACCAGCGCGTCCTGCGCCAGCTCTTCGGCCAGGCCCACGTCGCGCACCATGCGCGCGACGCTGGCGATGATCTTGGCCGCTTCGATGCGCCAGACGGCGGTGATGGCTTGGTGGGTCGTCTCCGTGGTCATGGCGCAATGTTGCACGAAGCATCACGCGTTGGGCGTCGCGCCCGGCACCATGTAGACGAGCTCCCAGGTGTGGCCGTCGAGGTCTTCGAAGCCGTGCCCGTACATGAAGCCGTGGTCCTGCTTGGGGTTGGGCGCGGAGCCGCCGGCCGCGATGGCCCGGGCGACGAGCTCGTCGACCTGCGCGCGGCTCTCGCACGACAGGCAGATCAGCACCTCGGTCGTCTGCTTCGCATCGGCGATCGGCTTCTGGGTGAAGCCCTTGAAGAAGGGTTCGGTGAGCAGCATGGCGTAGATGTGCTCGCTGATCACGCAGCACGCGCCTTCGCTGTTGCTGAACTCGGGGTTGAAGCTGTAGCCCAGGGCCTCGAAGAAGGCGCGCGAGCGCGGCAGGTCCTTGACGGGCAGGTTGACGAAGATCTGTTGGTGGGTGGTCATGAGGGTGCTCCGGTTGGAATGTGTAATGAGTTCAGGTGCGTTCGGCCAGGGCCTTGAGGTCGGCCAGGCCGGCGTCGAAGTCGCGGCCGAGCATCTTGTCCATGTCGATGACGAGATGCATCACTTTCGCGATGAAGGGGCTCGGGCCGTGCATCGCCCAGGTCACGCGGGTGCCGCCGCCCAGCGGCTGCAGCGTGAAGTCGATGAAGTTGCGCGCCTGCATCGGCTCGCTCATGTCGAGCTGCATCGACACCGTGTCCGGCCCGGTGGGCTCGACGATGCGGATCGTGCCCTTGCCGACGTCGCCGTTGCCCTCGAAGTCGTACGCAGCGCCCGGGCCGGCATGCGGGCCGTGGTAGCGGCTCTTCATCGCGGGATCTTTCTTGTTGTAGGGGTTCCAGGTGTTGAAGCGCGCGATGTCGTTGATGAGCGGGCGAACCTTGTCGGGGCTCGCTGCGATGGTGATGCTGCGCTCGAAGCGGAAGTTGTCGGGGCGCGTGGCGGCATAGGCCAGCAAGGTGGCGAGCGCCAGCACGAGCACGACGCCGAGGGTGATGAGGATCTTGGCCATGGCGCGCTCCTCAGGCAGCCTGCGAGGCGGTGAGCGCGTCGATCGCCTTGAAGCGCTCGACGGCCTGGCCGGCCCCGAAGTCTTCCACCTCGAAGAGCTGGCGCAGCTCGATGTGGCACTCGCGGCCGGGGAAGGGCGTGGGGAATCGGCGCGACCATTCCAGCGCCTCCTCCCGCGTGCGCACCTGGATCAGCGTGTAGCCGGCCACCAGCTCCTTCGATTCGGTGAAGGGGCCGTCGATCACGCGCCGGCCGCCTTGTGCGTCGAAGGCGACGCGCCAGCCTTTCGACGTGGGCTGCAGCCCGTTGGCATCGAGCAGCACACCGGCCTTGACCAGTTGCTCGTGGTACTCGGCCATGGCGGCCAGCAGGGCTTCTTCGGGCATCGCGCCGGCTTCGGACTCCGGCGTGGCCTTGACGATGATCATGAATCGCATGTCGGCTCTCCTGTCGTGTGTGGAATGGAGCCGGGTCATCGGCTCTCATGTCCACGACGCGGGAGCCGTGGCGATTTCGACCGCGACGTGCCTAGTGCAAACCCTAGGTCGTCGGGTCAGCTCGTCTCACTCGTAGCAGGGCGCGATGCCGCGCACCTCGACGGTCGCCCATTCGGCGGCGGGGCAGGTGGCGGCGATGGCCAGGGCCTCGTCGCGCGTGTGGCAGTTGAGCAGGAAGAAGCCGCCGATCATTTCCTTCGCTTCGGCAAAGGGGCCGTCGAGCACCGAGGCCTTGCCGTTGCGCACCTGTAGGCGCGCGGCACTCTCGTCCAGCGAGCGGAGCGATTCGCTGGCGACGAGCACGCCGCGCTCCTTGAGCGAGGCGCCCCACTTCAGCATGCGGTCGTAGACGACGCGGCCCTCGGCCTCGCCGCGCTCCGCGCGCTGGCCGATGGGTTCGTGGATGAGGAGCATGTAGGACATGGCGGCGAGGTCGAGTGCTGCGAGGCCCCGAAGAATACGGGAAGCCTCGCGGCATGCCCATGGCCTCGTCCGCCGTCCTCCACCGTCTTCAGCAGCACGCCGGCGGCGGGCAGCAGCGGTCGTCGACGCAGGGCTCGCAGCAGCCGCGCGGGGGCTTGGGCGGTTCGCAGGGTTTCTCGTCGTGGCCAGGCTTGTCGTCGCCCGGTCGGTCGTCGCAGGGCGGGTCGTCCCGGCATGGCGCCGGCTGCGGGCGGCAGTCCTGCTTTGGCGGCCGCTCCGATGCCGGCGCCTCCATGTCGCCGTCGAGCCGGTAGCTCATGCCGCCCACCACGATTCCGTTGGCGAGCACGAGCACGATGATGGTGGCCGGGCCTTCGTCGGCCAGCTCGCCGGGGCTGAAGTCGCGCCCGCTCACGAGCACCGGCCGGATCTCCCGTTCGCCGCGCGGCCCGAGCGTGAAGTGGCTGCCGCCGGGGTTGTGGAAGTGCATGGTCCAGCCGCGCGATTCCAGCAGCGCCGGCAGCACCGCGCGCACCTCCATGCGCGCCGTCTTCGCAAACGGGTTGTGCGCCCAGAACTTGCGGTTGCAGAACGCCGCTTCGAGCGCGCAGCGCCCGCCCCCGCCCGGCACGGGGATGAGTGCGCGCATGGCGATGTTGTTGTCGGTGGGCACCAGGCGCCACACCGGCGTGGGCCCCTTGGCCGAAGGCCGGCCGGAGGCGAGGTCGTTGTTGGCGCGGTCCTGCGGCGCGGTGAC
>DASWSY010000250.1:0-6426 GCA_036402415.1 Rhizobacter sp.
GCCAACTTCCAGCGCAAGGCCGGCAAGATCACGTTTTCCGGCCACCCGGAGGAGTTCCCGCTGCTGCAGGGAAGCCAGGACCGCCTGAGCTGGATGCTGCAGCTCGCGGCCATTGCGCTGGCCGAGCCGAAGCAGGTGGCGCCGGGCGCCCGCGTGGTGCTGCACGTGGTGGGCGCGCGGGGCGACTCCGACGTGTGGGCCTTCCAGGTGGTTGGCACCGAGGAAGTGAGCACACCCGACGGCCAGGTGAAGACCGTCAAGCTGCTGCGCGAGCCACGCAAACCCCATGACACGCGTGTGGAGGTGTGGCTGGCTCCGAGCCTGCACTACCTGCCGGTGCGCGCGAAACAAACCACATCGAACTCTCACTGGGATCTGAGGCTCCAAACCTCACAGCCGCCGACCTGAAGGCCTTGCATCCCGCATGGCTTGAAACGGCGCCCTTCACCCCGAGGTGGAGGTGAAGGAGAGATTCCATGCACATGCTTTACAACTCCGAAAACTTCGCCGTGCTGCAGATCGACGTGGCACACCTCGACGCGACGGCGATCGGGGGAGGCCCGGGTGGTGCGCTGACGCGCGGCGGCTACGAGATCGTCGACAAGTTCGCGCGCAAGGAAATCTTCATCGAGGGCGCGATGGCCGAGACCTTCAAGCTCGGCGTCGAGGCGCTCATCGAAGACGGCGAGCCCTCGGAAGAAGAGATCGACGACTACATCGCACGCTACAGCTCGCTGATGCAGCACCCGGTGGTGATGCACTGATCGCAGCACCAGGCCGCGTCGGCGCCGAATCCTTCGCTTGAAAAGGACTTGCCATCCTGGCGCACGCTGCGCCAAGATGGCCGCGCAGTCCTTTTCTCCCGGGAGTTCCGTCGATGGCGACCGGTCACCCTGACGCACGCGTGGTGTTGTCGCCCGGCCTGAAAGAGGCGCCGGTGCTCGACCGCATGTGCTCCCAGTTCGTGCTCACGCTCACCGTGCGGCATGCGGGCCGCTTCAACGTGCGCCGCGACTGGAACGGGCTGCTCGCGCTCACTGGCAAGCACCTGGTGTGGCCGGTGACGGCGCTCACGCGCTTGCGCGCCTTCCTCAACAAGCGCTGCAAGGGCAACGAACACTGGGCCGGTCACGAAGCGCTGAGCGACGCCGCCTTCATGCAGCGCCACGGCGCCTGGAACGGGCCCTACGAAGAAGGCACGCTCTTCTTCTACATCGACGAATACATCAAGGACGCGCCGAAGGACCTGCTTTCCGTGCTGGGGGCCACCGCCGACTGGCTCGACCGCAGCCTGAAGAAGGAGTCGACGCTGGTCCAGAAGAACATCGACGCGCTGGCCGGCCTGCTGCAGCTCAATCCCGCCGAGCGGGCCTTGCTGCTCTACGGAACCCTGGCCCGCTACCAGCGTGACCTGCGCGGCCTGCTCGTCGAGTTCAAGGTGTCGAACGCGCAGGAGGCCTACGCCGCCATCGCCGCGGTGGCCGGCGTCAACGAGCAGGACGTGGCCGAGGCCCTGCGCGCCGGTTCGCGGCTCGAACGCACGGGCATGGTCGAGAACCTCATCTCCGAGCACAACATCACCGACCTGGCCGACCTGATGAAGGTGAGCGAGCAGCTCCCGCCGGTGCTGATGCGCCACTACGAGGGCCCGTCGGACCTGATGGCCGTCTTCACCCGCCCGGCCACGCGCAGCGAATTGACCAGCGCCGATTTCGATTTCGTGGGCGAAGACCAACAGGTGCTGACGACGCTGCTGCGCAATGCGGTGGCGCGCCGCTCGGCCGGCGTCAACGTGTTGCTCTACGGCCCGCCCGGCACCGGCAAGACCGAGCTCGCCAAGGTGGCCGCGCAGGCCGCGGGCCTGGAGCTCTACGAAGTGGAATACGCCGACCGCGACGGCAATTCGCTCTCGGGCCGCGACCGCTACCGTTCGCTGCAGATCAGCCAGGTGTTCCTGAAAGGCAGCCCCCAGGTGGCGCTGCTCTTCGACGAGGTGGAAGACGTCTTCCCGCCGATCTCCACCGACGCAGCGCAGCTCATGGCCCGGCTGGACACCGGCGACGGCGCCGTGTCGGGCAGCGTGAGCGGCAAGGCGTGGGTCAACCAGATCCTCGAGACCAACCCGGTGCCGGTGATCTGGGTCACCAACCGCATCGAGCAGATCGACCCGGCCTTCCGCCGGCGTTTCCAGTACCACCTCGAACTGAAGAGCCCGCCGCCGGGCGCGCGCGAAGCCCTGGTGAGCAAGGCGCTCGACGGGGTCGACGTGTCGAAGGATTTCATCGCACGCCTGGCCGAGCGGCGCGCCCTCACGCCGGCGCAGGTGCGCACCGCGGTCAAGTTCGCCAAGCTCGCGCTCGACGAGGTCGACGGGCCCGGCATGGAGTCGCTGATCGAGCGCCAGCTCGTCAACGCCGACAAGGCGCTCGGCAGCCATGCGCAGCAGCGCCGCGCGCGCCGCGTGGTCACCCAGTACGACCTGAGCCTGGTGCACACCGAATCACGCTTCGAGCTGCCGCGCATCGTGGAAGCGCTGCGCCGCAAGGGCCATGGCACGCTGTGCTTCCACGGCGCACCGGGCACCGGCAAGACGGCGCTCGGCGAGCACATCGCCCAGGAACTGCAGCGTCCGCTGCTGGTGCGCCAGGCCTCCGACCTCGTCAGCAAGTTCGTCGGCGAGACCGAGGCCAACATGGCGCGCATGTTCGAGGAGGCCGAGTCGGAAAACGCGGTGCTGCTGCTCGACGAGGCCGACAGCTTCCTGCGCAGCCGGCGCCTGGCCGAGCGCAACTACGAGGTCACCGAGGTCAACGAGATGCTGCAGGGCATGGAGCGCTTCGCCGGCGTCTTCATCTGCACCACCAACCTCTTCGACGAGCTCGACGAGGCGGCGCTGCGGCGTTTCAGCTTCAAGATCCGCTTCCTGCCGCTCAGGCCCGAGCAGCGCGAGCGCATGTTCGTGATCGAGGCCCTCGACGGCGAAACCACGCAGCTCACGCGCGAGCACGTCGAGCGGCTGAACAAGCTGGATGCGCTCACACCGGGCGATTTCGCCGCCGTCAAGCGGCAGGTCGAAGTGCTGGGGGTGGCGTTCGAGGCCGACGAGTTCCTGGCGCAGCTCGAAGCCGAGCACCGCGTCAAGCCCGAGGTGCGGCGGCGGCGCGACATCGGCTTCCTGCACTGAAAGCGGGCCGGCCGCCCGGCCAAGCGCGACATCCGTCACGTTCGGCCGGTATCCACCGCCAGCTCCCGCATCAAGCTCAGGGGGGCCCCGGCCGATAAGACCCGAACGACGGTCTCCCGAGGGATGTGATGGACGAGGCTTTGCTGACGTGGAGGTTCCGCCCCGAGCTGTGGGCCGCCTCCGCCGCCATGGCCATGTTTGCGGCCTACGTCGCGCTCGATCTGGCGCGCGGGGTTTCCTCGCGCCATTCGTTCACCGCGGTGCGTGCGAGCATTTCCTCGGCGCTGGCCCTCGGGGCTGGCACCTGGGCGGCGCACTTCATCGCCGTGGCCAACGAGCCGCTGCCCTTTGCGATGCGCTACCACGGCGGCTGGGTGTTCGCCGCCCTCGCGCTGGCCCTCCTGAGTTCGGTCGTGGGCGTGCACATGAGCGCGAGGCCCCGGCTCGGCCTGGGCCGCGTGGTGCTGGCCGCCGTCGTGCTCGGGCTCGGCGCCTGCGGCGTGCCCTTCCTGGGCATCCACGCGCTGCAGCTCGCGCCGCCGCCGCACTGGAACCCGATGCTGCTCGCCGCCGGCGCGGTGCTCGCCATCCTGTGCGCCGGCCTGGCGTTGTGCATCGTCGCCGAGCAGCGCCGCCGCCGGCCCCAGCTCGGGCTTCGCTGGCAAGCCTGCGTGGCCCTCGGCCTCGGGGCTGCCATCGCGATCGGCAACGCAGCCGTGCTGCACGCCGCCTCCCTCCCGCTGCTGGCGCTCTCGCTCGCCGACGGCCGCACGACGCCGGCCACCGTGTCGGCGCTGGCCGCCTTAGGCGTGCCCGCCCTGCTGGCGCTGCTGCTGATGAGCTCGGTGCTGGAGGCACGCTTTCGCCGCCTGTTGCGCCGCACGCGCGACGAGGTGAAACGTGCCGCCCAGACCGACCGCCTCACCGAGCTGCCCAACCGCTCGATGGTCGAAGAGACGCTGCAGGTCGCCGCCATCCGCGCCGACCGGCACAAGCACCGCCTGGCGCTGGTCTTCCTCAACGTCGACGGACTGAAGGCGGTCAACGAGTCCTTCGGCCAGTCGACCGGCGACGCGGTGCTGCGCGAGGTGGCCCAGCGACTGCGCCGCGTGGCCAGCCCGCAGGACGTGATCGCGCGTGCCGGCGGTGATGAATTCCTGCTGCTGCTGGAGAGCAACCCGACGCAGCAGGACGCGCTGCACATGGTCGAGCGCGTGCTCGGCAGCATGAACGAGCCCTGCCGCATCGACGACCACGAGATCTCGGTTTCCTGCACCGTGGGCCTGGCGATGTACCCCGAGCACGGCAGCGCGGCGCGCCTCATCGCCCACGCGGCGGCCGCGATGCGCCACGCCAAGCGCACCGGCGGCGCGAGCCACGCGGTGTTCGAGGAACGCATGGTCGCCGGCTCGCGCGACCAGGTGGAGTTGCTGCAGGACCTGCGCCGCGCCATCGCCAACCGCGAGCTGCTGCTGCACTACCAGCCCAAGATCCACGCGCCGAGCGGTCAGATCACCGGCGCCGAGGCGCTGATGCGCTGGAAGCACCCGCAGCGCGGCATGGTCGGACCGCACATCTTCATTCCTCTGGCCGAGCGCTACGGCCTCATCAACTCGCTGGGCAACTGGCTGATCGAAGAGGTGTGCCGGCAGATCCGCGCCTGGCGCGACAAGGGCCTGCGCATGCGGGTGGCGATCAACCTCTCGGTGCACCAGTTGCGCCAGGCCGACCTGGTGGAGCGCATCCTCGACGCGCTGGAGCGCTACCACATCGACCCGGCGCTGCTCACCTGCGAGATCACCGAGTCGGCGGCGATGGACGACACGCGCGTGACGCTGCAGGTGATCGAGCGCCTGTCGGCGATCGGCGTGCACCTGTCGATCGACGACTTCGGCACCGGCTATTCCTCCTTGTCCTACCTGCGGCAGCTCGCGGCCGAAGAGCTGAAGATCGACCGCAGCTTCGTGTTCGACCTGGAAACGAGCGCCGATGCGCGCGCCATCGTCGACGCCGTGGTCAAGCTCGCCCAGGCGCTCGGCCTGAAGGTCGTGGCCGAAGGCGTGGAGACCGAGCAGCAGCAGGAGATCCTGCGCCAGCTCGGCTGCAACGAGCTGCAGGGCTACCTCTTTGCCAAGCCGATGGCGCCCGAGGCGCTGGTGCTGTGGGCGATGAACGACGAGGGGCCGCGTCCCCTGGACTTCAGGCCCTCGCTGTTCGGCGACACGCTGGTGCCGTCGGTCCTGCCGGCCGAAGCGGCGAACGAAGCCGGGTCTTGACACGGTTTCTACAATCGGTGGCATGAACGCCGCCCCCTACACCCGCGCCCAGGCGCTGCCCGAGATCCTCAAGACCCGCATCGCCATCCTCGATGGCGCGATGGGCACGATGATCCAGCGCTACAAGCTGACCGAAGAGCAGGTGCGCGGCGAGCGCTTCAAGGACCACGGCAAGGACCTGAAGAACAACTCCGACCTGCTGGTGATCACGCAGCCGGAGGTGATCCGCGAGATCCACGAGCAGTACCTCGCCGCGGGCGCCGACATCATCGAGACCAACACCTTCGGCGCCACCACGGTCGCGCAGGACGACTTCGCGCTCGGCCACCTGGTGCGCGAGCTCAACCTCGCGGCCGCCAGGCTCGCCCGCGAGGCCTGCGACAAGTACAGCACCCCCGACAAGCCGCGCTTCGCGGCCGGCGCGCTGGGCCCGATGCCGCGCACCGCCAGCATCAGCCCTGACGTCAACGACCCGGGCGCGCGCAACATCACCTTCGACGAGCTGCGCGAGGCCTACCTCGAACAGGCGCGGGCGCTGCTCGATGGCGGGGTCGACCTGTTCCTCGTCGAGACCATCTTCGACACGCTGAACGCGAAGGCCGCGGTCTTTGCGCTGGATGAACTGATGGAAGAGACCGGGCAGCGCCTGCCGGTCATCATTTCCGGCACGGTGACCGACGCTTCGGGCCGCATCCTCTCCGGCCAGACGGTCACGGCCTTCTGGCACAGCGTGCGCCACGCCAAGCCGATCGCGGTCGGCCTCAATTGCGCGCTCGGCGCGGCGCTGATGCGCCCCTATATCGAGGAGCTGTCGAAGGTCGCCGGCGACACCTACATCAGCTGCTATCCGAATGCCGGCCTGCCCAACCCGATGAGCGAAACTGGATTCGACGAAACCCCGGCGGTGACTGGCGCGCTGATGGAAGAGTTCGCCAAGAGCGGCTTCCTGAACATCGCCGGCGGCTG